>DAISKX010000143.1:0-7932 GCA_036820725.1 Nitrospiraceae bacterium | reverse complement strand
GTTAAGTGTGAACAGCGTAAGACCTGGGAAGGGACAACCCCCGGTGGAGGGGATGCCGATCTTCCGGACGCACCGTCCCGCTTGTGGAAGGGTCCAGCCTGTCAATTGACCTACTTATTGGGTGGGATGAAGATCAAGTGGCAGAAAGAGGTCCGGACTGATTTTGAGGATGCGACGGAAGCGGCACTCAAAGCGAGTGCTGGTGAAGCCGGCCCCTTCGTCATGACTCAGCTCAAGGACAAGCTGGAGCAGTATGATTTTCCTGTTCTTATCACCGCCGAGTGGGGCCAACCTGATCGGCTGTTGAAGCTCCTCGACTCTTCAGGCACCAGTCAGCTGAGAAAACTGCAAATCATCTCCGTATTGGGCCAGATGGAAGCGGATGAGGCGTTGCCCCGGTTGCGGGAAGCTCTCAAGGATAAGGATTTGTCTAAGCAAGCAGCTGTGGCGCTCGGCAACATGGGGAAGGAGGGAATCCCCATATTGGTCGATATCCTCAAACACTCCAAGCAGCCGCCATTGCAAGCGGCCGCCGCGAAGGGATTGGGAGATCTGGGCAACACGCACAATGACTCTTCAGTCGTGCCGCCGCTTTTGGACATGCTTGATGCTCCTGGAATTGATATTACCGTCCAGACCGAGGTTGCGTGGGCGCTTGGGAGGGTGCCAGATCGCCGGTCGGTACAACCGCTGTTCGATCTGGACAAGAAGTTACAAAAAATTCGGAAAGATCCTCCAGATCCGTTGATCAAAAAGCTGAAAGAAGCCGTGTTTTGGTCAATCAAACAGGTGTATACGGAAGATCAATACAGTGGAGTGACACCCCTTCTGACGTGCCTTTCATGTTCTGGGGCTCATCGCCACGCGAGTGGATGATGTCGTGGCGGGTACATGATGCTGATCGCCGGTCCTGCATTTCAAGCCATCTGAGTCCTTCCTTAGGGAAGGGAGAGATGAGATGAAGCGAGCATCCCGCATCGTCGTACTTCTTTCTCTCATTGTCATCATATTGTCCGGTCCAGGGTGGAGCTATCGGGATTACTTTACCCCTGAACAAAAGGCTCAACTGGCCAAGATTCAGACTGTCAATGTTGAGGTGATCGCGCTCACTGACAAAGGACCGGTCGAGTCGGCAGCCATCGTAGAAGTGGTGACCCGCCGGATGGCCGAACTCGGGTATACCATTGTACAGGAGGCGTCCAAACCCGCCGATGTGGTTTTTAAGGTCAAGTGCGAGCAGAAGAAGACATGGGAAGGAACCACGGTTGCCGGAGGGGATGCAGATCTACCGGATGCGCCGTCGCGGTTATGGAAGGGGCCTGCCTGTCAGTTGACCTATCTATTAGGTGGAATGAAGATCAAATGGCAGAAAGAAGTACGGACGGATTTTCAGGATGCGACGGAAGCAGCACTCAATGCGAATGGGTCTGAAGCAGGGGCCTTCGTCATGACCAAGTTGAAAGAACAATTGGAACAGTACGACTTTCCGCTGTTCATCACGGCGGAATGGGGCCAGCCCGATCGCCTGCTGAAACTACTTGATGTCGCCGGCACCGATCAGATTCGGAAAGTCCGGATTATTTCGTTGCTCGGAGACATGCAGGCAGACGAAGCGCTTCCCAGAATCAAGGAAGTGTTGAAGGACCGAGATCTGGCCAAACAGGCGGCGGTGGCCCTGGGCAATCTCGGCAAAGAGGGTATCCCGGTGTTGGTAGAGATTCTGAAAAAGTCTCAGAGCATGGAACTACAAGCAGCCGCTGCAAAAGGTCTTGGTCAGCTCGGGGGTA
Organism: Nitrospiraceae bacterium; assembly: GCA_036820725.1. Classification (GTDB taxonomy): domain Bacteria; phylum Nitrospirota; class Nitrospiria; order Nitrospirales; family Nitrospiraceae; genus DASSBQ01. Next base: position 6,145 of record DAISKX010000143.1, on the reverse strand, counting down.
CGCACGGAGATTCTTCAGTAGTGCCGCCCTTACTGGAAAAATTGCAGAAGGCCGACACCGACTGGATAGTGCTGACGGAGGTCGCCTGGTCCTTGGGCAAAATCCCGGACAAGCGGTCCATTCAGCCGCTGTATGAACTCGATAAGAGGCTTCAATCAATGCGTGAACCCGATAATCAGCAATTGAAGAAACTGAAGGAAGCGGTCTACTGGACTATCAAACAATGCGATACCTGGGATCAATACAGCTAGTCCGTATTGTAGGGCACTCCTCATATTGACAATCTGCTCGCCTGACCGTAACGTGTCGCTGTGTCGTTTTGATACAGTCAGCGTTGAGGTCTTCTTTTCAAGAATTATTCAGTCGTTGCACACTTCATTAGCGCCCAGCCACATTGATCAACGTCCAGACCATGCGGCGTTCGCACGTGTACTACTGTCTGTAAGGCATACCTTTTCTCCAGGGAGGACATACGATGTCGGAGCTCTCGCGTAGAAAATTCCTTCAACTATCCGCGGTTGCGGGCACAGCGTTGCTCACCGGTGATTGGGTTCGACAAGCCATAGATTCGGTTCATGCTCCTCATGCGCATGCGGCTGAACCGATCAAGATTGGGATCATTGATCCGTTGACGAGTCCCTACAAGACCTCTTCAATTCATGATGTGCACGGAGCAACTGTGGCGCTCGATATGTTCAACAAGCGCGGTGGCGTGCTGGGCCGGCCGATTACCTTGATAGAGGCCGATGACGCATCAAACGTGCCGACGGCTATCAAGGCTGCGACCAAGCTCATTAAGGATGACAGGGTGGATTTCCTGATGGGGACCTTCAATGGAGAAGTGGCATTAGCCGTATCGGAAATTGCGAAGCAGGAGAATAAGCTGTTTATGGTTACGGGTGCTCATGTGATGGATCTCACTGGGCCTCGATGCGACTCCCACACATTCGTGTTTATGCCCAATGCCCGCATGATGGCCCAGTCTGTAAGCCCATATATAGGAAAGGCCTTTGGGACCAAATGGTACATGGTGACGGCGGATACCGTAGACGGGCGGTCGGCGCTACAAGCCATGACCGATGCGCTCAAAACCCAAGGCGGTGAAGTTGTTGGTTCAACGACGACCACGTTTGGAACGTCCGATTTCACCAACGCGATGATGGATGTTCAACGCGTCAAGCCGCAGGCGGTGATTCTGAATCTGTATGGGTGGGACTTGATCAACGCCCTCAAGTCCTATGCGAAATTAGAGTTGGCCAAGGAGAAAATCGGGGTCGGCGGGATGGTCGGCGGCGAGCAAATCGGTCGCCCGCTCGGTTACGCAAACAATGCGGGCATATGGGGATTGATTTGGGATCCGAAGATCAATACCGAGAGCTCGAAACGTTTCATTCAGGGGGTGATCGATAAATACAACCATACACCGACGTCACGATGCTACCTGGGATATGCGGCCATAACACAGATCTTGGAAGCCGTGAACCGGGCCGGCACGACTGAGACCGCGGCCGTCATCAAAGCTCTGGAAGGTCACGAGTTTGATGGGCTCAAGCAAGGACGTTCGTACTTCAGGGCGTCGGACCATCAGCACATCCAAGATGTGCTCGTGGGGGAAGCGTACGGCAAAGAATTGGGGCTCGGTCATTATAAGATTCTTGCGACGATCCCGGGGGATTCGGTTGCCGTTCCTGCCAATCAGATTGCCTGTCACTTCGGATAAGGAGGCATTGACCCGATCAGCTATTCAGATATGAAAAGGGAATAGGGGGTTACTCCCTTAGGCCATACCGTCAAGCAGAACCTAAGGGGAGCCTCGTTTCTCCGATGGTGGGAGAGAGGCCATGCTCGGTCCCCTATAGGTTTCCGAGGTGACTTTCATAGCAGCAGGCGAAGCGGCTAGGTGGGTCACGACGATCTCAATACGTCTGTTTCTCTGGCGTCCCGCCTCGGTGGTATTGCTCACGAGAGGTACTTTATCAGCCAACCCTATTGCCTTGATACGTTCCATGGGCAACCCACCATTGATCAGACCCCTGCGTGCATTCTCGGCCCGCGCCCATGAGAGGGCCTGATTGTCTGGAAATGTCTTCCGCAACCCTTTGCGAATCGCTTGATTGTCGGTATGCCCGGCAACTTGAATGACATTGTTGGGAATCTGTCCGAGAATATTGCCGATTCGTTTCAGCACGTTCATGCCATCCGGCTTAAGAGTGGCTTCTCCCGATTGAAACAGCAATGAAGAAGAAAGTCCTACCGCTAATTGGTTGCTATGTTGCTTCACACTGATGGTTCCTCGCGATACTTCATCCTTCAGCAAGCGAACCAGATGTTCACTGGCATTGATCAATTCAGAGTCCGGCTGATCAATGTGTTTGGCGATGGGTTGATCGGAAGACGAGTGACTCGGAGACATCCCGATTCGCGGGTTCTGAGTACCGCTTTTCGACGGAGAAGTTCCCGAATCTTGCCTGACCTCCGTCCCGACGTTGGAACCGGATGGTCTTCCGATCCCCGTATTTCTGGATGCTGGTGTGTCTGACGGCTTCTCCTTGCTTGTCATCACGTTTTGCATCATTTCCAGCTCGTGAGCTCTGGCTGCAAGTTGTCTTTCCAGATTCGACGCTCTCTGCTTCGTTTGGGTAAGGTCCATGTTGGCCACGGTCAGCTGATTCACCAGACGGTCCCTGTCACTGACTCCTTTCCTAGTCACGTTGAGTTCTTGCTCCCGTTCGGTCGCTTGTTGTTCGAATGACGCCATTCGCTGTCTCGTTTGCCGTAATTCATTCGAGTATGCGGTGAGATGAGCAGTGAGTTTCTGTTTCTCGGCTCCACTGTTACGAAGGTCGGAATCTTTTTGGGTAAGTTGTCTCTCGATCGATGCCAATCGCTCTTTGGTGTGATTCAATGTGCCTGTCGCGGTCTGTAACTGGGCGACGAGACTCTCCCGCTCAGCGCTTGATGTTCTGAGAGAGCGGTTCTCTTGGTCGCGCTGCGACAAAAGAGTTTCAAGATCGACTATACGGTGCTTGGCGCTCTCGAGTTCTGCAGCAGCCGTCGCGAGCCCTTTCATTGAGGCCAGTTCCTGATCTTTTTTCGTCACCTGCTGTTCGAGCGCAGAAACGCGGAGTCTGGCTTGATTCAGATCGGTCGCCGTGGTGTTGAGTTGCGCAGACAACTTCCCGCTTTCGGCTGATGTTTTTCTCAGTTCGCTCAACTCCGCTTCCTTGATGGCCAGGAGTTGATCGTACGATTGTGCGACAGGTCGTCCTTCGCGGTCCGCGAGCTTACTCTCGAGATCGCGAATCCGATCGTGAAACTCTCCAAGGGTCGTCAGCAGCTGTTGCCGTTCCTGTTGAAGGGCTACAACCTGTGCCTCCGCCGGGGACTGACGCGGGGAAGCAGGCGGGGGTGTTGCACAACCGCCTGCCGTCAGTCCGAGAACGAGAAGCATACGTAGTGTGGCTTTCATATACCCTCCGTATCTGGAATGGAACGGTCGAGGGTGAATTGAATCCCGGAAGAACAGGATGCGGGGGAGAGTCGACCGGGCCACCTTGGAGACAGTGGTAAGGATGAATACGAATGAGCGTACGGCCGTTGTTGGCGTCCCTGGTATGTCCCGGCTCCTTTCGAGGATTCAGGATTGGAGCGACGCTAATTTAGCGTCTCCCGAACGCAGATGCAACCACTCATTGAATCCTACTGCTTCACAACGATCTCGACGCGACGGCTTTTCTGGCGGCCCTCGCGGGTCGAATTGCTGGCGATGGGCCTGCTACCCTCCGCGAAGGCGGTTGATATCGAGGTCCCGATCGGCGACTGTGCGCTCCAGTTCCGCGATCCGGATGTCGCGTGGATCGGGCTTGGGAGGAACCGGGGCTTGCGGGCTTTCATCTCATTGAGACCCCGGCTTGCCGAATGGTTTGGAGCGTAATCCGTGGCACATCCCCAAAGAGACCCATCCCCACAACTACGCATATGACTCGGTGACCAGTCATCCCGTCCTTCCTCTTTATCTTCCTGAGTGAATCAATCACCGGCGCTGCTCTTTGAGGATGTCGCGAATTTCGGTCAGGAGAGTTTCCTCTGAGGATGGCGCCGGCGGTGGCCCAGCTGGGGGCTGTCTTTTCAAGCGATTGACCTGTTTTATTACCATAAAGATGACAAAGGCAAGAATCACAAAATCAAACACAGTTTGCAGGAACACGCCGTAGTTGATCGTTGCGGCTCCCGCAGCCTTTGCGGCGGCAAGCGATTTTCCTTGAGCCTCGTCGGAGAGTGGGATGAACAGGCTGGAGAAATCGACTTTTCCCAACAGTAATCCGATCGGCGGCATCAGAATATCACTGACCACGGAGGACACGATTTTCCCGAACGCTCCCCCGATGATGACCCCGACAGCCATGTCCAGCACATTGCCCTTCATGGCAAAGTCTTTAAATTCGCTCATCATGCTCATGGGTAGCCCTCCTTAGGTGGCTGGGTGGATGACCAGATGACTATGGGATCGGATGCTCATTGCTGACGGCTCGTGTCGAAGGGCAGCAACACCGTCATTCCTTGCATCAATACCACCTAGTCCTCTGACAGAGAATACGGATAGGAAAATGATCGTGATATAAATGATTGTGCGTACGAAATCAACACGGTCGAACGGCCGATGGAAGTATTCTCAAAAGCGCGACTACGTATGCCGTCATGGCCATCGCACGTCACATCGAGAGCTATAGGATCTGAGCGTTCCGACGTATTCCTTGTTTCGACGGGCGAGAGTGTATCCGTTATGCTCTGTGCATGGAGGCTGCGGGGGAATATCCACGACAACCATGCGGCATGTAAGTGTTGGTACAGAGATGTTATATCGGATTCAGCAGGCGAACTTCGTGTTGAGGGAAAGGAATGGAAATATTCTCGCTCCGGAACCGCTCAAGGATGGCATGATTCAATTCAGCCTGCGTCTGAGTGAAATGAGAAACCTGCACCCACGGTTTGACGGAGACGGTCACGGCTGAATCGGCAAATCCAGCGACGCCGACGACTGGTTGTGGCTCCTGTAGGACGTGGGTATGCCGACTCAACAGGTCTCGCACCGTACTCAATACTTTATTGATGTCCGTCTCGTAGGACACGCCGACCGAAAGATCCAGTTGTCGAATGGTGCCGAAATTGTGAAGGATCTCTCCCACGATTTTCCGGTTCGGAATCACGATCCGAGATTGGTCGGGATGCCTGAGTATGGTCGTGAAGATATCAATCTTGACCACGTCCCCATGAACACCGAGCAGGGAGATGTGCTCTCCTACCCGGTACGGCTTGGTAAAAATGATCGATAATCCGGCGACGAGATTGCTGAGGACACCTTGGAGCGCGAGGCCCATTCCCAACCCGGCTATTCCGAGGCCCGCAATCAGCGGAGCAATCTGGAAACCGAGTTGATCCAGGGCGACCAGGAGGGCAAACGCGATGACAACTATTTTTACCAGACGAACCAGCAGAAGTTTGACCGGAGGTTCCAGGTCGTGGCGGTCGAGCCATTGTTGAGTGAGCGTGCCCATCCATCTTGCCAGAAATGCGCCCACGGTGAGGATAACCGCAGCCCCAAGGACGTGAAATCCGTAGCGCACTACGTAATCAAGCACGAGATTGGCCAATGACATCAGATCCTCCGCCCTTATTTCCCGAAGAGATCTTTTAAGAGTGTTTTGCCCTGTTGCTTGAGATCTTCCGGTTTGCTCTTGCCCTGCAAGAGGTCATCCATCGCTTCCCTGACCTTCTGTTTCGCCTGGTCCTGAACTTTTCCGGCGAACATCTTGGTATCAAGCCCGTAAGAGGGAGAATGGACTGTCCCGCTAATGATGAGGGGAAAGGATAGTCGTCCTCCGGATAAGGCCACTCTTGCGAGAGGAGACGATGCCGCGATCTTCTGGCTCAGTGCTTGCGAAAGATTCAGGTTCAGTCGGAGATTCAGGGTTTGATCGAGGCCCACGATCCCGTGACCGGTCGACTGGAAGTCGTGACTGTCTATGAGCAGCTTCTGGACGTTGATCAGCCCCTTCTTGATCGTGAAATCGGTATCGATCGTCGAAAAGACGGTGGTGCGGATCGTGTCAGGAGAGATGCCTGCCACTTTCAATAGGGCGGCGAC
>DAISKX010000142.1:0-7969 GCA_036820725.1 Nitrospiraceae bacterium | reverse complement strand
TCCTGGCCAAGGTCCGCCGACTTTGTGAACGTATTTCCGGGACGCAACACTAGTTCTCAACCTCGCCAGGGACCTCAAGTGAAGCTGGGACGTATGAATATTGGGCAGAGGGAGGGCGGGGATTACTGTAAAGATATTATAGAGCTTTTAAGACCCCGGTGGAGTCCGCAGTTCAATGTGTTTTTCTGTGGGCAGGCACCGCCGAACGCCAATGAACAACCTTCGCGAGTGCTGGTTCTGCCCGCTAGATACAAGGATGAGTCGGTCCCTGTTAACTTGCGAGTCTGGCTTGCCGATCACTTCAAGTTCCCTGCTCTAGGAGGAAAATTTGAGGAGACTTTTGCCGAACTTTACCAGTTCGTCAAGAACAATATGCAGATGCAGTTTAGCGATGTTGAACGGCTGCTTCAGTCTGAAGCGCAACGCGAACGGGCCAATGAAAAGGTCGAGGTTCTCGGTATGAAATTCCGTGAAAGAGATTTAGCCGGTTCGGGCGCATTCCTGATATTGATTGTTCAGATGTATTTAGTGGTTCATCTTCGAGAACTTGGCAGACGGTTGCAGGCTTCCGATGATCCAAGGGCCGGATGGATTGGTCTTTATCCCGATCTATTTGCTCGATTCATGTCGTTACTCACTGCGTCCGTCCTCCCTGTTGGTGTCCTCTTTTATGGAAGAATTCAGCTGGGATTTTTATGGCCTATATTTATTTTATGCAGGATAAGCGACCTCAATTCGACGATGCTGGCCCCTCAGGAGGCGGGCCCTCGGCGACCGCCACCGCGTCACCGGAGACGACAGTCCACCGATACCAGAAGATCAGCGTGAGTTCAACCCACACGCTATCCGACCAGGAATAGAGATCCGCCAGCTGCGTCGCGCCCAATTCCTTGCTGGTTCGGGTCACCATGTGGACGACCCTTTCCACGTCGGTTTCATCGCGGAAGAAGCGAATGGAGTCTGGCTTTTCGCTGTGCCCAGTGACGAGGGGGATGTAATAGAACAGGTACACTCCCCCGACCCTGGCGTTCAGATGGGCCACTGGCCTGCCTTCCTTGGTGAAGCGCTGGTTGTCGAGATCCCGAATCACCGAAAGGCTCGAGCAGCCCATTACCGAGAAGATGGCACACAATCCGATTCCGATTATGAAGACACGAAAGTGCATATCATCCCTCCGTATGTGAGAGGCCATGTGCGTGATCCTGTCATCGGAACAACCCTGCATCTGAGCATCGGCAGTCGTTTGACAGCCCAGCGGTAGGATCGGTTTATGCTAATCCGCTGATTGTGGATCAGCGGCCGCAGCGAAGGTATCTGAGGGTTGAGAGTCGATTCAGAGCCGAACTAACACTGGCTTGATTTTGCGAAGGTTTCCCCCATTTATCTTATAGTGACAATATCTTGCGATGTTCTACTGTTTCGACTGATTCTCATAAAGCCAGTCGTCGTTTAATTCTTTTAGCACGACTCTAAAGACATTATGTAAATCTTGTGGCCAAGAATTCTCCAAGAAAGGCAATCACTCCCTGAACCTCGGCAGTCTCAATCTTTGTCCATTCTGCATGAAGGGCTTTGTTTCGAAAAGGGATCATGCCCTTTAATAAAGAGCCTTGGGTGGCTGAAAGTAATCCGACACCTTTCAGGGCATTAACCACATTGCTGAGATCAGCATCCTCCGCGTTTAAGCCCTTCGCTTCTGCATATCGTTTTAAGGTATCTTCAAGCGCAGCAGCTGCCAGGACTGCACCCACGTCCTTTTTTCCTTCAGCGAGTGCATGTTTTGCTGCATTCAAAAGACCTGCGAATACTTGGCCTTGAAATTCGAGCCGGAGAGATCCGATCCGACCGCCCCTAATATCGCTCGCCATGGATTCTAAAATCCCATGGCATTGCTGCACAAGAAATTCTCCCTTAGCATGACCACTCCAACTAGATTTCTGCATATCCTCGCGAAGCTGGTTGGCTGTCTTAACGTAAGCACCATTTTCCCCCCAGATTTGCACTGCAATAGCAATTGTCCCTGAATATAGTTGCCCAAATACTTGGTAGTCCTCGGTCTTAAATTGAAGCTTCTGCAGCTCTTGAATGCGGCTTAATAAATCTTCTGCTTTGAGCATTAGAAACTTCTCCTTTTCAGGTTTGAGCGATTAGCTGAACGGTGGCGCATACTCCCGTGTAGTAATAAGTTGTCAACGCCTGACCCCCTGACTGACATGTCACTCACTCTGACTACAGCACCCGTCATTCACCCCAATCAGCTCTGCCAGAACCGATCTACCTTAAGAACCAACCTAGCTCACCCGGTCTATGGTGTAGTAATCCCCACCTTCTGATCAGCCACTTCGTTTGACATGTTTCCGAAACTCAACTAATACGTAGCAGCAAGTTTTGACGCGATATGGGGGGTCATAGATTACATGATGCACAAAGTATTGTGTCAAATCGTTTTCGGCAAAGGACAAGCCCGCAGTGCAATGCTCAGGGAACGTCGGCGCGGTCCGGCGAAAGCCGGATGCGCAAAGAAAGCCCCCTAAGAGTAATACGGGGGCGCAAATCACAAGGGAGATACTCTCTCTACACTATGCGCACTCTAACTGAAACATTAGCTGGATCAAGGTCTTACGAGCTAGCACACAAGCGAATGAAAGCTGCTCTCATAGGGGTATACGTACTGTGAGGATGCGAGTACTCGCATAAGGACATATGGGAACGACAACTCTCCCGCAACGCCACTGTCAACGCTGCGACTATACCTGGTGGCCACGCCAACCGAAGCTTCCACGCAAGTGTGCACATTGCAAAAGCCCATACTGGAATAAGCCAAGAAAAAGGCAGGTCCAAGCGGCACGCGCCATCGCGGAAGAAATGGGGGCGGTAACTATGCCACCTCACCTAAGTCCGGCTCCACCTCGGCCTATGACTCCAGAGCCGGATCGCTCATTCGTGAGAGCATTGGAGGTCTTAAAACAGATGAAGGCCAGCGGAGCCAGTCGGGCACACATGGCGGAATGTATACGAGACGAGTTCGGCGTCCAACTGGATAAGGATCAGCTGAAAGCGCTGGTGCGGTAAAAGGAAAGTCAAAGCCCGCCCCCCACCACCACCAGGGGCGGGCGCAACTCCGAATCGCGCTCGCAGGGTCTGCACGTGTGAGCCGCGAGAGGGTGCCACGGATGAATACAGGGGCGGACAGGACGGTTCAACGTGGCGCACCAGGCGAGACGGTCAAACGCGGGCGCACGTGCGATGCCCGTAGAGCGTTACCACAGGGAGCGAACCAGGACCTCCGATGCTGCTAACTGTCAAAGACCTCTCCCTTGAACTCCAGGTGAAATCCTCCACCCTCTACGCCTGGGCCAAGCATGGCAAGATCCCCTGCAAGTGGCTGCATAAGTTGGTGCGGTTTGAGCGCGACAAGATTGACGCATGGCTCGCTTCGTGTTCTGACGGAGGGCCACCTCCCAGACTGGACCTGACGCCGAAAAGGAGCCGAACGGATGTCGATGCTCTGATTGCGAGGGTGAAGCGCGAGGTCTATACTGCCGCGCACGGGGAAACCAGACCGAAATCAGGCCTCATCCAAAAGGAGGAAGATGATGGGGCTGTTTAAGCGAGGACGAGACGTTGGCGCGGATCTACCGAGCCTGTCCGGGATGGCTCCAGCCTATTGTCATGGTGGCTCGCTATACCGGGCTGCGACGAGACAATGTGGTCTCGCTCCAGTGAAAGCAGGTGGATCTCGCACGAGGGCTGATTGTGCTGGATCACACCAAGAATGGTGACCGACTAGGAGTGCCGTTATGTGAACCGGTCATGAAAACGCTGGAAGCGGTGAAACCCAGCCGGCCCTATGCGACCGGTCCGGTGTTTCTCCAGCGCAACGGGGAACCGGTGACAGGCGATATGGTCACGATTGGCTTCCGTCGAGCCTGTTTGTCTGTTGGCGTGGAGGATTTTCGCTTCCACGACCTGCGGCATACGTTCGCGTCGGCACTCGTGCAGCGCGGCGTGGATCTCTACCGCGTGCAGCGTCTGTTAGGTCATCGCGATGGACGCATGACACAGCGCTACGCGCATCTCGCACCGGAGAATTTGCGAGACGCCGTTCAAGTGTTTAAGGACGATTATCACAAAATTAGCACAGGCTCAGTCGTTGAAGCTCACCTGGTCGCATTAACTGCTTGAAAATAGGTGGTGGTCCCAACGGGATTTGAACCCGTGTTTGAATCACGCTCATGTTTTCGCCTATTTTTCTAGTGAGTTAAGTAATTTTTGCTTCTGAATCCACAGCACGACTTAAACATGCAAGGTGAAGAAGGGGTATAAAAAAGTGAGATAGAGAGGCGGATCTCATAACGGTAAATAAGTATGGAGCGGTGTGCAGGATGATCACCGTGGGGATCGATCATGCCAACCGTCGCGACACCCTCGAGGTCGATCGTCTCTTGGGCCCGTCACCCACCACCTCGGCACTTAGGCCGGGCTGCCCCACGATGCCGCCACCCAAGTGCGCGATAATCCCACCGTGTCAACCTACTGAGTGACGGTCTGCACATTCATGGTTCGATGAGCCAGAGGCACGCCCGAACTCTATGCAACATGCCGCTTTTACAGGGTGCAGAGAAACCGGAGTGGCTTATCAAACATTTATAGAGAGACTTGGTGCCGAAGCCGGATCGCTATCCTAATAATCAGGCATGTCACCTCAGTAGAGACGATCACAGTGAGACGCATGTTTTAGATGGCTCCAAGTGAAATGATGCTAACTTCATTGCCCGACTACGGGGTAACAGTCAATTCAAACTGCTTCATCGCCGCAACCGACAGCCTACAGGCAACTGACCTGAAACGTGTCCTGGGACCACGCGGCCAGTTCTTGACGGCGCACGGGCCTTAAACTTTTTTTCGCAGGGCTCTGACGGCATGTGCTTATTCAGCGAGAGATCGGCCACGAGCCGTTCCAACTGGCTTTCTTCTCTTCCAATTGTCGCAAGCGACGGAGTTCGTTCACGCCGAGGTGGCGTACTTCTTCTTCCAGACGTGGAAGGTTTGCTCGGCGATGCCCAGCTGCCGGCACACATCACTGGCGAGTATCCCGCTGTGGGATGGCCGGAGGGCATAGACGATCTGTTCCCCGGAATACTCCGACCGATCTATGGGTCCACTCCTTTCGTCGAGGACCACTGAAGCCCGCCATTGTACTCTCTTCTTACCTTGCCACCGTTTTCGCGGGAGACGTCACCACGATGTGTCAGGGCGAAAGGCGGACAATCCAATTATGGGAGCCTGCCGCACAGACAAACTTGTGCAGACACTGAGCCATACTGTTGGTCAGGGAGACCACTACGCCCGAGAATGGGTCCGCGATCGCTCAGCCCGACACGGGGTCCACTACAACCGCCGGGAACGTTCACTTGTGAGTATCCTTTGGACGGACTTTCGACCTAGTGCGCTCCTCCGAGCAACTCCTCAATCGTAGCCTTCTCATAATTAGGCGGCGGCCTGAACTCCGACGCGGGCAGCGGCCGGCGCTCGATGGTCGCTGCTTCATAGATCTGGTCTGTGTCCGCCGGAGTTGCGGCATGTGTGACCCATTTAAGGGGCCAGCCGACGTCAAGCAACTTCAAGCGCGCATCGGGCGCTCCGGCCTGAACGCCGATCCCGACGCAGCTCCATAGACCGGAAAAGCGCGCCCAGGACTGCAGGTCGATCTCCCGTGCTATGACAGGATCTGTTGTCACCCAAACGTCCTGAACCTGACCTCCGTCGGCAATGACGCGAAACCGCTGGGTTTCATGGTCCGCAATGACAGTCCGTTCATCGGTGGGCTCCAGGCTGACTTGTGAATTTTGTCTCCTGGGCGACCGCAGCTGCTCTTCGGCCAGGCGTAGTTGTTCGCGGATACGCTCGATTTCTCGCTCAGACCGACCGCGCGCCGAGCTCCGCTCCAGCTGCCCTCGCAGAAGTGACACTGCTCGCTCAATAGTACGGTTCACGTGGCGGCAGTACTCGTCTATGGGCCCTTCCCAGTACATCCGCCGACCGGAATCGGCGATCCAGAGTTCGCCGTGCCGTGCGTCCAGGCCGGTCTGCCAGCCACGCTTGTCGCCAACCGTGATCCGCATGCGATCGCTGGTCACTAGCGTCTCGGTGCCATCATTTGCGACAACCCGAAGTTGCGCCATCCCTATGTCGGGAAAGTAACCCAATGCGATTGTGACAGCGACTAGCCGTATACTGGTGAGAATTTTGGGAAGCATTTTGTTGTGCCCTTATTGTTTTGCCCTTATGGGTATATTTCATCGGCACGTAAGGGAATCGCATTCTTGGCCCTGATGATAGTCGTGTAGCCGAAACAGAAGGCCAGACTAGCACCGACGTCGAGGTGTTGCGGTATGGCGATCAGCGCTACACATGCGCAGGGCTGAGGCCAATCACACGATGCTTTTATAGTCGTACCATTAACCGATCCTCCATCTAATTCCTTCACCAACCAAAGGCGAAGTTGAGCGCAGCGACGTTTCGGAAATGAAGTCGCCGACACGTTCGCCGTGCGGTGAAGGAACGAGCCTCCTGAACTGATCCGGTCGAGAGTCGGCTTCAGATCAACCATTCCCGTCAACGGCGGCTTGAGATGCGGCGTGACCGTCACCTCATCTACGAATGGTGCGGGTCCCCCCCCCTTTGCGACAAGGAATCACTCTTGTTCAGTCATGCCCCTCAGCCATTGCAGTATCCATGGGTGAATAGACAGCTCAGGCGCCATGTCAGTCAAGGTGCGCATAAACGCTTCCCTCGCCGCCAACAGCATTTCTCCAAGTTCATCGACAGGCATCTCTTCGACCGTAGGATTAGGTTGCCAGCGAGTCCGACTCGTACAGGTAGCCAAATACTTTCGGCCCGCAGGCTCTAGCGCGATCGCGCGTTCGATTCCTTGCTCGTAGAAGTCGATGTCTGTCGATACACCCTCATGGACAGCGCGAAGTGCTGATGGTAGTTGTTCCAAAAACACCGGCAGATCGGTCTCTACGTCCACTGGCCAACGTTCCTGACCAAAGCCAGAAACGACAAATTCACTTCGCTCTCCAATTGCCCGGCAAACGTCCGTCAAGATGGATCGAACATCGTCTTCGTTAGGATCGTAGGCACGGATCGGGAAATCCGACACAGCCTTGAGGCGCAGTTCGATTCGCATAGCTGCTTCCTATGGCCCAAGGATCGGGTAGGCAGTACGGATACCATCACTCCGAGGTACGACCGTAGCCCATTCGGTCTTCACGATCGTACCGTCAGGTTTGATGACTTGACCAAGGCCCTGCGGAATGCGGATCGTGGCGGGACCATCGACCTTGATAGCACTGAGAACCTCTGCTGCTTTCTCGTTGTTTAGCCATTGCCCTTGCGGGCTTCCAGTGCCGCGCGCTCGATCGAAAAGGCGCTCAGTGTTCTTGGCGCCGGCACCATGCTCGCTAAAAGTGTGACCAAACTGCTTGACGCTCTTCCAGTTGCCCGCCCCCTTTGCGGCCTGGGCCTTCGCATTGTAAACAGCCGTATTTCGGCGCTGCTCCCGTTCTTTGAATTCATCCCAGGTTTGCTGAGCGGCAGGGACATTGCACTGACATCCGAGCGGTCCTAGCTCCAGAATGATTTCTGCCGAAGTCTGAAGAAAGTCCCCAATAGTCATTGCCGACTGAAACAGCATTTCTCCGATGACGGGACCATAACGTGTAGCGACATCTTTTGCCTCGCTTAACACGGACTCCGACGATCCTGGCGGCGGCGCAGAACCCTCCTCAATGGAAACAAGCGGCGGGGTTGAAACGGTCTCACCCTCAATGAAAATTGGCTCGAAGACGCAGCGGGTACACGTCTGCAACCCGGTCGGATCCACATGATTGGTGGGGTTGTTGAGGACGTACGAGTACTTATTACGCCCCTGAGGTAGCGACCGTGCCTCTACGGGGTCGGC
>DAISKX010000141.1:0-7971 GCA_036820725.1 Nitrospiraceae bacterium | reverse complement strand
GGTTCTAATTGCCGGTATGTCTTTACCCGGGCAGCTTTCCGGCCGGCGGGATTTTTCTCCGATGAACCCGTCATATCTCTTCCCCGCATCATTCGATATCCCTTTACAGTTGATTAGTGCCATGATTTTAAACACTCTTGTTTAGACCGGCGAATTTTATTATCTATCTAAGATCCCGTCCGCTAGGACTTCTTATGGAAAACCGACCGGCCTACGAGCTGCGGCATTGCCAAGGAATTCCTTCTCAGGATCCACACGATTCGCAAGCTATCGTGTCAGCGTCTTGCATACATGACGGGTTCGAAATACGGCGTGTGCTCTTCACCTGGCACTTACACGACATGTAGATCCCGAGAGAAGCAAATCACCTCGTTCATGACTCTACTGAGGTGGCCGTGTTTTGGACGGACGACACCCCAACGATCCCAGGATTGTATTGGTTCAAGGCGGACGATTATGACGTCACTGTCGTCGAGCTGACGGACCACGGTGAAATGATAATCAAACTTCATCCACGGCCGATCCGTTTGCCGGTGGACCAATTCCTCTCGCGATTTGGGAGATGCCAGTGGCATGGCCCGATTCGAGTCACGAGCCAGTAATGCCCAATCGGGCAGATTATCCAAGAGCAAGAGCGCGCAGAGCTGCTCTCAAACAAAGCTTTGGACCGTTACAAGATCAGCGCAGGTTTGACGATGAGACAATGGCAGGACAAGGGTGCAGCAAGCTAGAAGATATTGAAAAGACTGGTGAGCCGGCTGGCATTCGAACCCAGGACCCTCGCCTTAAAAGTTCGGCAAGTGGCAATTTAGCAGTGGCTTGATTTTGCAAGGTTTCCCCGTATTACCTTTCAAAGCAAATGGTTAAGGGGCTTCTAAAGGCTCTAGTATTTCTAGTTAATTGTGTCAGTTCGGGAAAGTTTTAGCACAAAATTAGCACACCCAGGCTATCCCCCAACTCATCGTCATCACTGCCCCTCCTACCTGACCGATCGAAATACCGGCAAACGTTTCATCACTCGGAAGTCCGGCTCGATGCAGGAGTTAGATAACATCTCCCCTGGGACCCGGTATCTGATACGGGTCGTACGCTTCCATAATTTTCATCGTTTCGGCCAGCAGTTCTCTGTCAGCGAACACCAGCAGTTTGTCATGAGCTCGGAGAATAGAGCGTCCCGTGGGAATAAACGCATGGTTATTCCTACCGATCATCATGACTACAACCTGTTGGGGAAGGGCGATGTCGACAATTTGCTTCCCGGCTGCTGCGGAGGTTGAAGAAATGGTGATCTCAGCGAGGCCGGTTCTAATACTGTCAAGAGACTCTAGGCGCAGCAAGTACTCTAGCGTTGACGGAAGAGGGGATTCCAAGCCGAGCCACCGAGCCACTACGGGCAACGAGGTCCCCTGGAGGAGCACCGACGTCAGGACGATGAAAAACACCACATTGAAAATCATCTCTGCTTGCGGCACCCCTGCGAGAACCGGAAACGTTCCAAGGATAATGGGAACTGCTCCGCGCAGCCCTACCCATGAAATCAAGGTTTTCTCCTTCAAGGACATGCGGGTATAGGCCAGCGTCAGGAAGACACTCAGCGGGCGCGCGATAAACATGAGAAACAGTGACACGAGGAGGCCAATTCCAATAATCGGGATGACCCGCGAAGGGAAGACTTGTAGCCCAAGCGCGAGAAACATAGTGATCTGCATCAGCCAAGCGAGACCGTCATGGAAACGCATCAGGCTCCGCTTATGAACGAACCGACTGTTTCCCATGACCAATCCTGCCACATAGATGGCCAGAAAGCCGTTTCCGCCGAGAGCATTGGTCAGGCTATAGGTCAACAGAACGAGGGAGAGGCTCAAAACCGGATACAGACCGTCGTATTCCAATTGGAACCGGTTGATCACCAGCACACTCCCCTTTCCCATGATCCAGCCGAGCACCATCCCCACCGGCATTTGGAGGGCAAACATTGGCAGCAGGTCCATCAGCGACGCATTTTTATCTGTCAGGAGGCTAACAAACCCAATTGTCAAAAACACCGCCATCGGATCGTTGCTGCCAGACTCCAGCTCAAGCAGGGATTTCAGCGGAGGTTTCAGACTGACATTTCTTGAGCGGAGGACAGCAAAGACGGCAGCGGCATCGGTGGATGAGACAATCGAGCCCAGCAGAAGCCCTTCAAGTAGTGAGAAGTTGAGGACATGGACGGCGAACCACGCCACGAGGACAGCCGTCAGGCCAACACCAAGCGTGGACAGCGCCACCCCGTGCCATAGCAACGGACGAACACTTGCCCAATCCGTATCAAACCCACCGGCAAAGAGGATGAAGATTAACGCCACGACGCCCACGGATTGAGCCAGGCGCGGATAGTCGAATTCAATTCCTCCCGGCCCCTCTGATCCTGCGAACATGCCGATGAGTAAGAACAGGACCAGGGCGGGAATTCCGAGCCTGGCAGAAGCCTTGCTGGCCAGCACGCCGAGCAGCAGAAGAATGGATATGCCCAAAAATACTGATTCTAATGACATGGTGAAAGGAAACCGCCTGGTGCCGGATCGCGAAAGAACAGAGGCATAGTTATACCTTTGGCCTGAAGACGTGTACAGCGTTGAGATTTATCTGTCAGACAGCAAGCTCGCACCGGAGTACACCGTTCCAGTCGTGCAGATATCCCGTCTCGGCAAGAAGAGTTTTCGGTTATGGAGGCGGTGGAGGGGGTCGTAACACTTAATAAGCAGTGGTGGTTTCACGAACCCTTGTCTGAGGTTGAGAGTCGATTAAGAGTGGAATTTCAAGCGGCTTGATTTTGCGACGGTTTCCCCGTTTTCCTGGCAGATCAAGTTGTTAAGCGCTTTCCATAGATTCTACTGAATCCAGTGAATCGAGCGTTTATCAAAATGTTTTAGCACAAATTTAGCACAAGGTAGGACTCCCCGGAGTGACAAGACACCAGTTGAACTTTTGTACAGCTTCTGCTCAGAAATGATGGTGTCAAGCGGTCTGTTCCTTCGTTCATCATAACGGCCGCTCTTCTGGGTCTTCCCGGACAGGTTACGCGGCGTTTCGCCCGATGTTTCTTGCTTTGGAGGCAAATGACTTGCATAACATTGCACCTTGTGGTGTAACTGTCCTGTTGGTTGACTTTCTGATTCAGGTTCAATCGAAGAGCACGATGGAGAAGTGATATGACCAAGCCAGCAAAGAACACGATTTGCCTTTGGTACGATGGCGACGCCGAGGACGCGGCGCGGTTTTACGCCAAGACCTTTCCCGATTCATCCGTTGGCGCGGTGCACGCGGCACCGGGAGACTTTCCGTCCGGCAAGAAAGGGGATGTCTTGACGGTCGAGTTTATCGTGATGGGAATTCCCTGCCTCGGGCTCAATGGCGGACCCGCGTTCAAGCACAACGAAGCATTCTCGTTTCAGGTCGCAACCGCTGACCAGGCCGAAACCGATCGTTACTGGAACGCGATCATCGGCAACGGCGGCGAAGAGAGTGCATGCGGCTGGTGCCAGGACAAATGGGGCTTGTCCTGGCAGATTACGCCGGTGGCTCTGACCAAAGCGATAACCGATCCCGATCCCGCCGCCGCCAAGCGCGCGTTCGATGTGATGATGCAGATGAAAAAGATCGACATCGCTACAATCGAGGCGGCACACCGCGGTTAAGATTGCATCTTCGAAGCGTACATCTCGGAAGCGCAGGTGAAACATCACGGGCGGACCCAAAAGCCGCTAGGTCCTGTGACTCACTGGTCGCAGGATGGAGCGCTTCCCCTTAACTCATTGGTGAGACAGCGCTCCATAGGTCGCGCTTAACTGTATGTATATATGACGCGTGAGAATCGCAAGTTTGAATATATTGCTCAGCACAGAGTGATCTGTCGTCGAAGCCACCCGACTAATCTGCAGTTTTGTCGAGAATAGGTTCATAGTACGTCCTTTATTATTCAGGCCTCGCTACAATCCCGGCTGCTTGGTGAGCGTGTACTGGTTGTAAAGTTGTAAGGTTTGGTGGGCCGTGTAGGGGTCGAACCTACGGCCCGCTGATTAAGAGAATCATCGGGACATTTTTGCAGGTGCTTGATCGGTCAAACGGTTTCCCCGTTTCTTTAAAAATCATCACCTTGCCTCGTTCCATTGATTCCATTCATTCCACTCATTCCATCCATTTAGTAGGCTTTTAGCACAAATCTAGCTCATTAAAGGTCCGCCTATGTGGATGTCACACAAATACACAGATTGCCCGTCATAGTCCGCTTTGCAGTTCCACGAGCTTTCTGCTTGCTTACTATCCTTGGATGAAATGAACTATGGCGGTGCATTTGAATGGCGAATAGGCAATTCCTGTTCCAGTTGAATTCATGGCCTGCAACGGTAAGGAGGTCTAGAAAAGGCCTATTCGCGAGGCTTAGAAAACTCAGGTGTCTTAAGAATGTGTGTGATCATTACATCTGTTCGTCCTAGAACGTTTACTACCTTAAATAAAAAGGCAATCAGAAGATTGAGACTAATATATAAGTCAGCCGCTACGTTATATATAGCGAAAGGATCGATGTTCTCAATTACCTCCATTTGTTTCCCGGCGTCACGGTCACGGTGTGCGCCCACAAATAACCGCAGTTGTTTTAGTAACGTATGATTTGCTTGATCAAAAGCATGTAGTTGACTGCTTATCGCATTTAACTCGTCAACTGCCTCGTTCCATAGAGGGAGTTCACGCAACGTGGTACGAAAGTCCTTTCCAAGCAATTGCGGTAAATCCTCCGAAGCTTCATATAGAAGCACCGCTAACTGTCTTGCCGCAAATTTCTTTTCCCAGGTTCGGTAGGCTGCGGAATAGTAGCGGCTGATGATGGCGATATCATAATCAAGAACTGCCACATACAGAGTGACATTATAGACACATTCATAGTGAACTAGCCCTCGATCTTTTGCATCTTTATGTCGCTGTTGAACTACAGCAATAAACTTTTCCCGTCCGGGTAATCGTTTTCTCTCCTGTTTTCGCATGCGCCGCAGCTTCCACCACATAATAGACCTGGCCAATAACTCACCAAGTCGCGCTACAAGAGGACCAAACTTGTCTAAATCCTCGGGTGCTAAGGGTGTTGAATTATTTGGATTAGGCTGGAGGATGGGATTTTCTTTTGACGAGTTTTGTCCGCTAGGTCTCGACATGAAGGCTTAACCGCGCTGTGGATCAACCTTTGCCGGCGTAGAGAGTTCTTTTTGAGGAACGATAGACAGAACGGCGTCCCTGAGCGGTGTTGGAACGTCCTTGGCTTCAACCCCTTGGAGTTTCTCGACTACCTTTAACGGTACATCTTTTGCTGTCTTGCCAATTCCGAGCATATTCTCAAGCGTAGGTTTTGTGACAAATATTTTACCCGCCGTACCAACTGCTTTTGCGATTCTGTCGTTCTCAGCCTGGGCCTGAGTGTTTTCCGACGTCTGCTTGGCACGATCCGCGGCCTGATCGAGCGGCCAAACATCTTCATCATGCAGCACTGTGAAGGGAATTTCCAGAGCCTTACAGACACCCGCAACTAAAGGAATGCCGTTTTTCCCTCCACAATCGACAATGGCGATCCCTTCTGCATCGACATCAAAACTGAGTTTTTCAGCTACCAAAAGCGCGGCAACACGATCCGCATGTCCTTCAACGAGCAACGCACGTGAAGCGAATAAAATCTCATTTCGTGTCGGATCAAACCTGCCACTGAGTTTCTGACGATCTCTTTCGGTGTTGAGCGTAGGTTTGTCTTCAGCCTGTACATAGCTGATTCTTGAATTCTTGCCAGGCTCACGCCGAACGAGACGAAGCGCCTCAAACCTATTCACATCAGCGAAGATTGGTGAATGTGTCGTATAGATAATCTGACATTGGTCGTTGTCCGCCATTTCGCACAGCAAACGATAAAAATATCGTTGAGCCTGAGGGTGAAGATACATCTCCGGTTCCTCGATTACGATGGTCCCGAATTCACCTCCGATTGTGCGAAAAGCTTCAAAAATACCTACCACGATGGCGCTCTGAATGCCTAATCCAAGTTCCTCACCCGGGACAGTGAGCCCCGCCTCTTTATATTCCAGTCGCAGGGAATTGAAGGGGTTTGCTGGATCAGCGAAACCGAATCCGATTTCTATAGACTTCGACACGCCACCTCCCAGAAAACCCAGCATTCGCTTTGCTGTTTCGGCTATTGTCGCCTCAATCTTTTGCAGAGGTTTGGTGCGCAATGCGGCCATGGCTTCCGAATATGCTTCCCTGAATTGCTTATCAGCGGAAAATCCTTTTCTAGCCTTCTGAAACAACCGCCCCAGCACGGAGCCGCGAGTAGTCGGAAGATGCTGGGCGAGCGCGCGCCGGTGGTCAATAAACAGCGCCCGAGCATAATCACGAAGGTCTGTTCCGACTGTCAGAGGTCGAAATTGGGGCGGCTGTCCTTTCGTGGGGGGAGTAATGGCGACGCTCGGAACTTTCCCGTGGTAGTTTAACGGCTCAAGATCAACGTGAATGTCTCCCGCGTCCCCGTACTTTGTTGAAACCTTATACGGCCGACATGAGACGTGGATTGCGTTTACTTCATGGTCTTTCTTTACCTTGTCTGTGTGTATGTAGGGCGGATCAAACCGGGCAGTAATATCGATTTCCGCTGACGTGTTGAATCCCGTGAAGTCTTGAGGAATTCGGAAGCTTCGTAGGCTCGGCCATGCATCGCCTAACACAACATTCAGAGCGTGAACGATCGTCGTCTTCCCGGCGCCGTTTGGACCCACAATGGCTGTCAGCCGATCGAACGGGATCTCACCTTTTTCCAGACTCCGATAATTTTGAACAGTCAAATGTGTCAGCATGCGTTCCATGCATTCCACTCGTCCTATCCATTTCGCAGATTTTTAGCACAAACTTAGCACCCTACCCACGCGAAGACGTTTCGTCTTCTTGTCGATTGGCGCCCCTTCATTTCGACGAGTAGATATCACCGCTATTAATCACCCTTGAAGGAGTAACACATGCGAGAGATAGTACTAGCAATGATGACCACACTAAATTGACGAGTGGATGATCCCGCGTAAGGGCAGGCGTAAATCAATGAACCAGCTTTATTTCTAAAGCCTTCCAAAAAGCAGCATTGATAAGAAATCTAGCGCCGCCTGATGTTCGTTTGTTATCAATCAAACCTCTTAATTTCCGAATGTCATACATTACATGATAAATAAAAGTTACTTCCCCTGCTTCTCGTATTAGGCCAAGAAATCCATACCAAAGGAGAAGATCGAATACCTTCTGCAAGTTGCTCGTGTCTATCTTGCGCTGCAAAGATTCCATGATTTGAGCCTCGGTTAGTTCATTTGGACACTCAAGAAACTCGTACAGAATGTCTTCGGCCTGTGGGTATACATCTCTGATTTCCAACGACATCTCGTTCAGAAGCGCATTCGAATAGGTAGTTTCACCCGCTTCAATGTCGCCTGCGTCAATTTTTTCATGCGCTAAGTTTACTGCATGACTTCTACAAAGACGTAGCAAGTCGATCAGCCCACGTGGTCGCATAAGACTCCGCTCAATGATGTACTGAGAAGTCTCCTCTCCTTTGATATGTGATACGCACGCTTGTAGCCATAGGTCCTGAAACTTGAGCTTGTCGCCATTGAGGGTATAAATGAATCGGCGACGAAGCAATTCTCGAAGCAACTCCTGGTCTGTCCAGTCCAATGTTATTTTAGCCACTTTCCCGCGGTCGGGAGAGGAATCTACAAGAAGCTCATAGACGTCGTTCCGAATAAATACTACACCGTGACCCAGAATATGACGTTTGTTGAATTGTTGTTCGATTTTTGTAAGAGCATCGATCAGGCAGCGCAAAGTAGTCACATCGTGAGCGGTAACGCCAAATGGTGGCCAGCCCTTGTCGAGGTTATCAAAGATAATCCATAGACCTTCCTTATGTTT
>DAISKX010000140.1:0-8025 GCA_036820725.1 Nitrospiraceae bacterium | reverse complement strand
CTCGACCTCGCGAAGAAGAAGATGTACGCTTCCGGGATGATGCGACCCGCTGGGATGACCTGCGGGCTATTCCTGTTCAACGGCGTGAGGAGCGGTCCAAGCACGCTCACCATAGTGCACCGGCTGAAATTACGAAGCCGAGAAAGAAAAGCGTGAAACTAATGGCGGGTGTGAGCGTCAAGGATTTCGCCGAGTTGATCGGACAACGTCCTGCTGAAGTCGTGAAGAAATTGATGGATATGGGTCAGATGGTGACCTTCAATCAACCTATTAACCTTGAAGCGGCCGCCCTCATTGCGGACGAATATGGCGCGAAAGTGGAAGTAGCCCTCGAAAAGGTCGGAGACGATTTACTCGAAGAGGCAGCCAGCACGGCGGGCGAAGAGCATTTGCAGCCCCGGCCGCCTGTTGTCACGATCATGGGGCATGTCGACCATGGAAAGACGTCGTTGCTCGATGCCATCCGTCAGGCGAAGGTCGCGGAAGGGGAAGCCGGTGGAATCACGCAGCACATCGGCGCATACACGGTCAGCGTCCATGGGAAACGCGTCACGTTTCTCGACACGCCGGGCCATGAGGCCTTCACTGCGATGCGGGCCCGCGGGGCGAAAGCGACGGACATTGTGGTTTTGGTCGTGGCCGCTGATGACGGGGTGATGCCTCAGACCGTGGAAGCCATCAACCATGCCAAAGCTGCTGCTGTTCAACTTGTGGTTGCGATCAACAAGATCGACAAATCGGGCGCGAATCCCGACCGTGTCAAAAACGCCCTCTCGGAGCACGGGTTGATTCCCGAGGCCTGGGGCGGTGAGACGATTATGGTGGAGGTGTCCGCAAAGCAAAGGACTGGGCTCGATCAACTGTTGGAGATGATCCTCTTGCAGGCCGAAGTATTGGAACTCAAGGCTGATCCGACGAAAATGGCCAGGGGGTTGGTCATTGAAGCAAAATTGGAACGAGGGCGTGGGCCGGTGGCTTCCGTGCTGGTGCAGAGCGGGACATTGAAGGTCGGCGATGCCTTTGTTGTCGGAACGTTTAGCGGGAAAGTGCGCGCCCTCTTGAGCGACACGGGGACCAAGGTCATGGAAGCTGGACCGTCCATTCCGGTGGAGGTTGTCGGCTTGCCCGGGGTTCCCTTGGCCGGCGATCCCTTCATTATTGTCAAAGATGAGCGTGTGGCTCGAGAGATTGCGGAAGAACGCGCACAAAAACAACGCACCGCCGAATTAGCTGGATCGGCCAAGGTCAGCCTGGACGATTTGTTTGCCAAGATTCAGGAAGGCGACGTTAAAGAGTTGCCGCTCGTGATCAAGGCCGATGTACAAGGTTCTGCCGAGGCGCTTGCCGCCGCGGTGGAGAAGATGCCTGCAGGTGCCGTGAAGCTTCGGGTCATGCACAGTGGTGTCGGTGGGATTACCGAGACCGATGTCCTGCTCGCCGCAGCCTCCAAGGCGATTGTGATCGGCTTTAATATCCGGCCTGAACCGAAGGCGGCAGCACTCGCGGAACACGAGAGCGTCGACATCCGGCTCTATAACATTATTTACGACGCCTTGGCCGATATCAAAGCGGCGATGGAAGGTCTTCTCGAGCCCATGCTGAAAGAGCGGGTTGTCGGTCGGGCCGAAGTTCGCCAAGTCTTCACGATCCCGAAGGCAGGGCTGGTCGCCGGTTGCTATGTCATCGATGGCACTGTCACTCGTGCCAGCGCCGGAGCAAGAGTGATCCGTGATCATGTCGTGGTGTATGAAGGGAAAATCGGATCGCTTCGCCGGTTTAAGGATGACGTCCGCGAGGTGCAGCAGGGCTATGAGTGCGGCATTACCATCGAGAATTTCAATGACGTCAAATCCGGTGATGTGATCGAGGCGTATGTCTTCGACAAGATTGCAGCGAAATTGGAAACGGCTGGTCGCGCGTCTGCGCCACAAAGCCAACGGGCATGATCGTCGGTGTCTGCACGATTGAACTATTCATTCCCGACGGCCATTCCCTCAAAGGGAAAAGACAGGTCCTGCAGAGTTTGAAAAGTCGCTTGCGCGAAAAGTTCAACCTGTCCGTGGCGGAAGTCGGTGAGCACGACCTGTGGCAGAAATCGATTCTAGGGCTGGCTTGCGTCGCGAATGAATCCGCTCATGTCAGCCAGGTCATGGAGCAGGCTCTCAACCTGATTCGTGGCATCCCTACCATTCAATTGGTCCGGTCACGCGTCGAATTGCTTTGAACGGAGCGCAATGGCCAAAACAGCGTACAAAAGGGCTGAACGGGTAGCCGATCAGATCCGGATGGAAGTGGCGGATATTTTGATGCGCAAGATCAAGGATCCTCGCGTGCGATCCGTGACCGTCACCGATGTTGAACTTACCGATGACCTCAGGCTTGCGCGCATCTACGTAACGACGATGGAGCAACAGGAAGCCGAACGCCAGGTCTTCGACGGATTGCAGAAGGCAGCCGGATTCATTCGGGCGGAACTGGGAAGACGCGTGTCTCTTCGATATTTACCGGAGCTCCTGTTCGTGAAGGACATCAGCGGTCCGCGCGGTGATCGGATTCTGCAGTTGCTCGATAGTCTTCGTATAGGAGATGCCGAGGCTGATGATCCGGTATCCACATCCACCGCTCCGAATTCCGAACCTTGATTAGAAACTCCGTCGTCATGGTGTCCTGAGAACGTGTACCGGCGATTATGATTGATGATGGTGTGTTGAACATCAGGAAGGCAGCGGGGTGGACGTCCCATGACGTGGTCGCCCGTCTGCGGCGAAGTCTGTGCGGCGTGAAAGTCGGGCATGCAGGGACGCTTGATCCTGCAGCGACCGGAGTCTTGCCGTTGTTGATCGGTCGGGGCACTCGCATTGCCGAGTATTTATTGGATTGGGACAAAGAATATCGAGCGGTCTTACGGCTTGGAGAGACGACCGATACCCTGGATGCCACCGGCACGGTTTTGGACCGTCGGTCAACTGTCGGGCTCAGCGACGAGACAATCCTTGCCGCAATATCTCGTTTCAAAGGGCTTATTCCGCAAGTCCCACCGATGTATTCGGCCGTCAAGATCGGGGGTGTACCTCTTTACAGGGCAGCCCGGGAGGGGCGGGTCGTGGACCGTGCAGCCAGGCAGGTCACGATTTCACGAATCGAGGTGGACCGAATCGATGGGACTGATATTTCCATTCGTGTGGCCTGTTCCAAAGGCACCTACATCCGAACGTTGTGTGCGGATATTGGACAGGTCCTCGGTGTGGGGGGACATCTCCTTGCGCTGGAACGGACCAGGGTGGGACCCCTCACAGGGAATCTGGCGGCCACGATAGACGAATTCGAAGCCTCGTTGAGCATCGGTCAATGGTCCCCATGCTTCTTGTCGATGGATGCCGCGTTGCAATCGTTACCTGCTTGCATTGTCGACGATGAAACGGCGCGCCGCGTGCTTCACGGCGTGGCTGTTCCCTGGAACTCTGTTCTCGTTTGGGAATCCCAACCGGAGGAAGCTAGCGCTCCCGGTCGGCGGGAGATTCGAATTAGGGATCAAGGAGGTCGTTTGCTGGCCATCGGTCGGTGGTCGGGCGATGGGGTGATGACGACCGGCGGAGTCGGCTCTCAACCGCCGATTGCCGTCGAGAAGGTATTGATGAGCGAAGAGACAGTGAAATGTGGCTGAAGGATTTAAGGATTTAATGAAGGAGTGGGACGTATGGCCCTGCTGAAGGAAGCGAAAGATGACTTGGTTCGCCAATACCGGCAACACGATCAGGATACCGGTTCTCCGGAAGTCCAGATTGCGATTCTTACCAATCGGATCGGATATCTGACCGACCATTTCAAGATGCACAAGAAGGACCATCACTCGCGGCGTGGCCTCCTGCAATTGGTAGGGCGCCGCCGGCGATTACTGGACTATCTCCGGCATATAGATGATGCGCGTTACCGGTCGGTATTGGATCGGTTGAAGATTCGTAAATAAGGCAGAAGCGTAACGTGCCGCTGCACATGGTGTGGGCGGCGAATTCAGTCACACAGGTGAACACGGACATGGGCTCACCTACAAGAAGTTCTGAATTTTGAATGCTGAATGATGAATTGACCGATGCTCAGAGAATTCATAATTCATAACTCAGAACTCATAATTTCCAAGTGAGTCTATCTCTGTGGGCATCTGTGGGACATTAATCGGAGGGAGACCTATAGATGGTACACGTTGTTGAATTGGACATAGCCGGACGTCGGTTACGTCTGGAAACCGGTCGGGTGGCGAAGCAAGCCGATGGCGCTATTTGGGCATCGTACGCGGACACGGTCGTATTGGCGACGGCGGTCGCGTCGCAGCATGCGAAACCCGGAATCGACTTCCTGCCGCTGACGGTGGACTATCAGGAAAAGGCGTATGCCGCGGGAAAAATTCCGGGAGGCTATTTCAAGCGAGAGGGCCGGCCCTCAGAGAAAGAGGTATTGACCAGCCGCCTGATCGACCGACCTCTGCGCCCGCTGTTTCCGGAAGGGTACTACCATGAAACGCAGGTCATCGCTGCAGTGGTATCCGCTGATAAAACCGGTGCCTCTGATGTGATCGGCATCATCGCGGCCTCCGCCGCATTGACGATTTCCTCCATCCCATTCGGTGGTCCTGTAGCCGCTGTGAAGGTCGGCCGGGTCGACGGACAATTTGTTGTCAACCCGGACCTGGATGTCTTCGAACGAAGCGACTTGCATCTGGTGGTGGCCGGAACCGCTGACGCGGTCATGATGGTAGAGGCGGGAGCGAACGAATTACCGGAAACGACCATGCTGGAAGCGATCGAATTGGCTCATGCCGAAATCAAGAAGATCGTGGCCAAAATCCTCGAGTTGCAAGCGTCGGCAGGCAAGCCGAAACGGGCAGTCGTGACCGAGCAAATCGATCCGGTTCTTGCTGCAGAGGTTCGCGCCCTTGTGGCTGGTCCCATCCGTGAGGCCATACTGATTCCCAATAAGACCGCTCGCCAAGAGCGCCTTGATCACATCGTGGGAGAGGCAGTCGAGAAGTTAAAAAGCGATGACCCCAACCGTCAGCGTCATGTGAAACTGACGTTTCATTCTCTGGAATACACCGAAGTCCGAAATATGATTTTGGAGCGAGGCGTGCGGGCCGATGGACGTGGGCCGTCTCAGATCCGGCCCATCACCTGCGAGGTCGGTATCTTGCCGAGAACACATGGATCGGCATTATTCACCAGAGGCGAAACCCAGAGTCTTGCAGTCGTCACGCTGGGGACGTCAGACGATGAACAACGCATTGATGCGTTGGAGGGGGAATACTCACGCACATTCATGCTGCATTACAATTTCCCACCCTTCAGCGTGGGTGAGGCCAGGCCATTGCGCTCACCCGGTCGCCGCGAGGTGGGGCATGGCGCCTTGGCTGAGCGAGCGTTGAAATCGATTATTCCGGCCAAGGACAAATTCCCATACACCCTTCGGATTGTGTCGGATATTCTGGAGTCCAATGGCTCCTCCTCCATGGCCACCGTATGTGGTGGAACCATGGCCCTGATGGATGCCGGAGTGCCGATCAAGGAGCCGGTGGCTGGTATTGCGATGGGGCTGATCAAGGAGAATGATCGAGTGATGGTGCTCTCCGATATTCTCGGTCTGGAGGATCATCTGGGTGATATGGATTTCAAGGTTACGGGAACGAAGCGCGGAGTGACCGCGCTGCAGATGGATATCAAGATTGCCGGTATCACCTCCGCGCTGATGCGTGAGGCGCTGGAGCAGGCACGAGTAGGGCGGCTTCACATTCTCGACCGTATGTTACAAGCCTTGCCTGCTCCTCGCACCAATTTCTCGCCCTTCGCTCCCCGGATATTCCCCCTTAAGATCAAGCAGGACAAGATCCGCGACGTGATCGGTCCGGGTGGTAAGACCATTCGCGGCATCATCGCCGAAACCGGGGCGAAGATTAATGTCGAAGATAGCGGGGACGTCACCGTGGCGTCCAACGATGAAGCGTCCGCGTTGAAAGCCATTGATATCATCAAGCGAATCACCGAAGAAGTAGAAATCGGAAAGATTTATCTGGGCACCGTCCGCAAGATCATGGATTTCGGCGCGTTCGTTGAGGTGCTTCCTGGTACGGACGGACTCGTGCATATCTCTCAATTGGCGCATCACCGTGTGAAGGCCGTTTCCGACGAAGTAAAGGAAGGCGACGAGATCATGGTGAAGGTGCTCGAGATTGACAAGCAGGGAAAAATTCGTCTCAGTCGTAAAGAGGCGATGCCTGCTCCGGCCAAAGAACCAACTACCGCTGGATGACCCGCCGTGTATCGTAAAATCGTTCTGGATAATCGCCTTCGGATCGTTGCCGAACATATTCCTACCCTGAAGTCAGTGACCATCGGCATTTGGGTCAACGTCGGCTCCCGTGATGAGCAACCCGGGGAGGAAGGACTGTCTCACTTTCTCGAGCATATGTTCTTCAAGGGAACCAGGCGGCGTTCGGCAATCCAGATCTCACGAGAGATCGATGCGCTTGGCGGGGAAATGAATGCGTTCACCACTCGAGAGACCACGACGTTTTATGTGAAGGTTCTCGATCAACAGCTTGAGGCCGCGCTCGAACTCCTCTCCGATCTTTTCTATCACTCTCGTTTTGATTCACGAGAAGTGGAGAAGGAAAAGAAGGTGGTCCTCGAGGAAATCAAGATGGTTCAGGACGATCCGGAAGATCTGGTACAAGAACTTCACATGAGGCACACCCTTAAGAACCACCCCCTCGGTCGGCCCATTCTGGGGGAGGAAACTCGGATACAGAATCTCAACAGGCAGGACTTACTGAAATACGTTCGCGCGCACTACGACCCCCGGCAAACCGTGATCGCAGTAGCGGGTAACTTTTCATGGAAGCGCCTCGAGCAGTTGCTGCTGCGATTTTTCGGCGACACGCAGCTGATGACCGGCGTGACGCCGCAGCGTTGGCCGCCGGAAGTCACACCTGGACTGCTCGTTCAGAAAAAGCCATTGGAGCAGGTCCATCTATGCTTAGGACTGAAAGGCGTCGCTGCGGGGCATAAAGATAGGTACGCTGCTCATGCGCTCAATGGGGTGCTGGGAGGAAGCGTCAGTTCGCGCCTCTTTCAAGAAGTTCGCGAAAAACGGGGGTTGGTGTATTCGATCTACTCTTTTCTTTCCACGTATTCGGATGGAGGAATGATCTCAATTTACGCGGGAACGAGGCCGAAAGAAGTGCTCCGAGTGATCGATCTCGTGCGTCGCGAATTGAAGCGAATGCGGACGCACGGAGTGGATGCAAAAGATTTGGCTCGTGTGAAAAATCAAATGAAAGGCAGTCTGATGCTCAGCCTGGAAAGTTCACATAGCCGAATGAGTAAGCTGGCCAAGGACGAACTCTCTCAAGGCTGTCATATTTCTCTCGAACAAATGGTCGCCGAGATCGATCGTGTGACGACTGAGCAAGTATATCGCGTCGGTCGTGAATTATTAGGTCTCGATCGACTCTCCATTACTGCACTCGGTCCGATCACGCAAAAGGCCGTTGCATCGGTTGTGTAATGATGGCATTTTACCGCGAGACTCGGCATGGTCGACATTTGCGGTGCAGAGAGGGCGTTTTCTCTCCGAGCGAGAGGGAATAAAGCAAACATAACGGTTTAATAACGTTGATATTTTTATTTAAATGGCTCAGCACGTTGTCCGCAAAACATTTCCTTGACACACTTCGGTGATTTCAGTACGATGGGCGCGTTTTTACCGTTGAATCCGTATATTTTTTGGTTCAGGAGAGGAAGCAGAGTGAAAGGGGGTGTCGGTCGCACTTCCTCCTGCTCGATCGTTTTCTCAAAAATTCTTTTTTGAACTTTTTGTGTTTTAAGTTTGGTATTCCTGGTCATCATCTTTTCCAAGGAGGGATAGGACTATGAATAGGCTCGTAGCTGGAGCTGCAATTGCAGTGTGTTCAGTAATTGGCTTGCTGACGGCCGAGTTCGCCGCCGCAGCGGATGACCCAGCGGGACCACTAAAAGG
>DAISKX010000139.1:0-8043 GCA_036820725.1 Nitrospiraceae bacterium | reverse complement strand
CGCGTTGGCAAGCGATGCTGCGGACGGAGCGGAGCCTGCCGAGGAGCCACCCATGACACCATCAGCCTCTCCACTCACTCCAAGCGCGACACCAGTAGAGTCTTCAGCCTCTCAAACGGCCAGTGGTGAAGATGCGGTGAAGGGATTCTTCGATCACCTCTTGCACTCTGTCTCCCAGCAAGCCGAGGCAAAGATCGTCGACCTGGTACCAGCCGCAATCGCCAAGGAGCTATCGTTGCAAGTGGCCAAGGCCGTGGAAAAAGCCGTGGAAGAGGAAGTCTCCAGACAGGTGGCGACATCGTTCTCGACTGATCGCGTCAAAGGCATCGTGCGTGACATGATCATCGAGGAACTTCCAAAACACGCCACATCCTACCTCTCCACATTGGACAACACAGTGAAACAAACTCTTTCGGAGTTGGTCCCGCCGTTAGTAGAGCAAACCAGCGAGAGTCTGATTCGGGAGCAGATCGAATCGGGGCTCGACAAGCACGTCCCCAGGGCGGTCCGGGATCATCTGGGACCGGTAGAGGTGCTCGTCAAAAACGAAGTACAACAGCTCGTCTCGCAGTCTGTGCGCCAGACCACAGAGGACTTGGTCCGCGAGATGGCTCAAGAGCCGATTCAACGGGCCGTACGGAAGATGATCCCCGAGATCGCGGAAGCTCAAGTCAAAGACGAGATCAAGCGACTAACCGCCCAGACATGACGAGTTCGTTCCCCTAGCGTTTTGCCTTTTTCGCAGCAGCCCGTCTCGCCTTCACTAACCCCTTCATCCGTTGAACGTTTTTTCGGTGCTTCTTGCGTGTCTTGCGATCCTTCTCACGTCCCCTGGGCATAGTGATGTGTTCTCCTTCTCTGAGTGAGTAATCAATCCGGTGTACCGACTCCTGTCGTCTGCGCGCGATGTATAGCATATGGCTCCGTGCGGTCACAACCTCCGGCCTGAGCCATCGCCTCCGCCTTGTGACAGCACACCCTGCGTGTTAAGATGCGCGCTCACGCGCCTTCCAGACGTCAGGCATGTCGGCTCAGCAACTCGATAAGATCTACGATCCCAAACAGGTCGAAGACCGGTGGTACCGGCGCTGGATCGAACAGGGGTTGTTTCACGCCTCTTCGACCGATACCCGTCCGCCCTATTGCATTGTCATTCCTCCCCCGAATGTAACCGGGTCCCTCCACGTCGGCCACGCGTTGAACAACACCCTTCAGGATATCCTGATCCGTTGGCGGCGCATGCAGGGTTACAACACCCTCTGGATGCCCGGCATGGACCACGCCGGCATTGCAACTCAGAACGTGATCGAGCGGCAACTCCAAGCCGAAGGCACCTCTCGCGAGGCAGTGGGGCGTGAACGGTTTCTCGAACGGATCTGGGAATGGAAGGCGAAATCCGGAGGCACGATCATCGAACAATTGAAACGGCTCGGCGCGTCATGCGATTGGGATCGATTGCGCTTCACCATGGATGAAGGGTTATCCGAGTCGGTACGGGAAGTGTTCGTGCGCCTGTTCAAAGACGGATTGCTATATCGCGGCGAACGACTCATCAACTGGTGTCCACGTTGTTTGACAGCCTTATCCGATATCGAAGTCCAACACGAGGATATCACCGGAAAGATTTACACGATTCGTTATCCCCTAGCTGACGACCCAACACAATATCTACTCATCGCCACGACCCGCCCTGAGACCATGCTCGGTGACACGGCCGTGGCTGTGCATCCGGAAGACGATCGCTATCGACATCTTATCGGCAAGCGAGTCCGACTTCCTTTGACCACGCGCGAGATCCCGATTGTGGGTGATGCGATTCTGGTGGATCGTGAATTCGGCACGGGCGCCGTCAAGATTACGCCGGCACACGACTTCAACGACTTTGAAGCGGGAGAACGTCACGGGCTTCCAAGAATATCTATTCTCACCGCACGTGCTGAGATGGATGGGGTGGGGCTTCACGAAGCCCAGGTTGATCCTTCTTTAGATCTTGCACTCAAGTCAGTCCAAAAAGCACGCTCGATAGTTGTGGAAGCTCTAACAGAGCGAGGAGTCCTGGAAAAAATCGAAGACCACAAGATGGCATTGGGGAAATGTTACCGTTGCAAGACTGTCGTGGAGCCATACCTCTCTCCCCAATGGTTTATCAGCATTAAGCCACTCGCCGAACCGGCTATCAAAGCCGTCGAAGAGGGTCGTATCCGCATCATTCCAGAAGGATGGACTAACAACTACCTTGGCTGGATGAGAGACATCAAAGACTGGTGTATCTCTCGACAAATCTGGTGGGGACATCAAATTCCAGCCTGGTATTGCTTGAAATGTAATCCGAAGGACAGCATCGGGTGGACCGCACATGCTGTAGGAGCGACAAGCGAGGGAGGACAACTACCAGAACCAACAAAGAAGACTTTCCATATTCCTGCGGAAGCGGAACCAATAGTTTCGAAGGTTGCCCCTCAGATATGTCCCAAGTGCGGCAGCAACGAATTCATCCAGGATCCGGATGTCCTTGATACCTGGTTTTCCTCCGCATTATGGCCCTTTTCAACATTGGGCTGGCCCCAACAGACGCCGGAGCTCAAGACGTTTTATCCGACCTCAACCCTGGTGACGGGAC
Organism: Nitrospiraceae bacterium; assembly: GCA_036820725.1. Taxonomy (GTDB): domain Bacteria; phylum Nitrospirota; class Nitrospiria; order Nitrospirales; family Nitrospiraceae; genus DASSBQ01. Next base: position 5,423 of record DAISKX010000139.1, on the reverse strand, counting down.
TGGACATCCTGTTTTTCTGGGTGGCCCGCATGATCATGATGGGCCTGAAGTTCATGGGCGAGGTGCCGTTCCGCGACGTGTACATTCACGCGCTCGTGCGCGATGCGGAAGGCCAAAAGATGAGCAAGTCCAAAGGCAACGTGATCGATCCGTTACACGTCATGGGTCAATATGGAACGGATGCATTGCGATTTACGTTGGCCTCGATGTCATCTCCCGGCCGGGATGTGAAACTGGCGGAAGAACGGATCGAAGGCTATCGCAATTTCACCAACAAGATTTGGAACGCGGCCCGCTTCATCCTCATGCATACGGACGGTGAACGGACCTCAGTTCCTCCGGCTCAACGGCCATTTCCCGACAGATGGATCCTTTCGCGCCTCAACACGGCGATTCAGAACGTAAATGCGGAACTCGAGCAATACCGATTTGATCGTGCTGCGAGCATGGTGTACCAGTTCATCTGGCACGAGTACTGTGACTGGTATTTGGAACTGGCGAAACTATCGTTGCAGGATCCGTCGGGAAGCGATGCTAAACGGACCCGCCACACGCTCCTGGAAACCTTTGAAACGATGATGCGATTGCTCCATCCTTTCACGCCGTTTCTCACAGAAGAAATCTGGCAGACATTGCCCCACGAGGGTGAAAGTATTGTGGTGCAACCCTATCCGATGCCTCGGGAAGACTGGCGATCACCCGACGCTGAAGATTTATTCTCATTATTGGAACGCACCGTCACCTTGATGCGGACCGGACGCTCCCTGCTGAACTATTCACCCGGCAAATCGGTAGACCTGCTTGTGATGGGAGTCCATGAGCAGAATCGTCCGGAACTTGAACTCATTAGAGGTTCTATTGGTCATTTGGCAAAAGGGCAGGTCCAGATCACATCAGTTGACCATGCTCCTTTATCCGATGTGCTCAGATTGACCGATGCCGGCGTCACGGTCGGGATAAGCCTGGACGCTGACGTCGATCTGGTCAAGGCTTTGGATCGTATCAAGAAGCAGAAGGACGAGTTCGCAAAGGAGGCCGGTCGCTTGTCGGGCAAATTGGCCAATCCGGAGTTTACGGGGAAGGCGCCTCCGGAGGTTATTCAGGAACATAAAGATCGCGTGCAGCTACTCGCGCATGATGAAGGCATCTTGCAACGCAGTGAGAATCAACTGCGGGACGTCCTTCGTCACCGATCCGCATGAACGCCCCCTCTATCCAATGCATTCAAGACGCAGTCCGGCGCGCCCTGGCTGAGGACCTCGCGTTCGGCGACGTGACGACCATGGCGCTCTTTTCCCAACCGCGCCCTGCTCGCGCATCCATTGTCGCCCGCCATTCGATGATTGTGGCGGGAATCGCAGTCGCTCGTGAAGTCTTTCTGTCCGTTGATCCCTCCCTGAAGATCATCAAGGCGCTTCCTGATGGACACACCACTTCCACCGAGGATTCCGTCCTTATTATCGAAGGTGACGGCCGGTCTCTCCTCAAGGCCGAGCGTGTGGCGCTCAATTTCATGCAGCGATTATCGGGCATCGCCACTTTGGCACGGCGGTTTTGCGAGGCCGTGCGCGGCTACCCCACTCGCATTCTCGATACCAGGAAGACGACTCCCGGTCTGCGAGTGTTTGAGAAATGGGCGGTCCGACTCGGTGGGGGCCATAACCATCGTTTTTCACTGAGCGATGGCCTGCTCATCAAAGACAATCATCTCGCACTCTTGCATGCCGAACGGGTTGGACTCGCGCAAGCCTGCCGGCAAGCACGTGCCGCCGGACCGCACGGTTTGAAAGTCATTGTAGAGGTGCAACACCTTGACGAGGTGAAAGAGGCTCTCTCGGGTGAAGCCGATGTCATACTGCTCGACAATATGACTCCCAGCCAGGTGCGCCAGGCCGTTGGACGCATCAAGGGTCGCGCACTCGTGGAAGTGTCGGGGGGAATTACCATAGTCAATGCCAAGGACATGGCTATGGCCGGCGCAGATTTTCTGTCAATCGGTGCTCTCACTCATTCTGCCCCTGCCGCAGATCTCAGCCTGGATCTGCGTGCGATTTCTGCCAAGCGAGGGCGGTCATGATTCCCGCCGGAGACATCTCAGCCGGCTACGATCTCGCAGCTCTCCAGGCGGCTCTGCACACAAGAGTTCTCGGGCGAAGCGTCCACTACATGGATACGACGGTGTCAACAAATTCTACTGCCATGGCGCTCGCCGAGGCCGGCTCCTCCGATGGATCCATCGTGGTTGCGGAAATCCAGACAACCGGACGCGGACGGCGGGGCCGGGCCTGGCACTCTCCGCGTGGCGGAAATATCTATTGCTCGATCATCTTCCGGACCGCCGACGAGCATCAGACATGGCTATCATGGATCCCGCTGGCCTCGGCACTCGCTGCTGCGGAAGCCATCTCCGAGACCGCCCGGCTTCCCGTTCTGCTTAAATGGCCCAATGACATGCTGGTCTCGGACAGGAAAATCGGCGGGATTCTCTGCGAAAAGGTCGGTGGACAGGGACTAAGTGTGGTCGTGATTGGAATCGGCCTCAACATCAACTGCGACCAAACGGATTTTCCGAGCGACCTCAGCAGTCTTGCGACGTCGATGAAGGTAGAGTATGGACGGACAGTGGACCGCACTGCCGTCCTGGCCGCCCTGCTGAACCGGCTTGAAATTCGTCTGGATCGGTTGCGATTGGAAGGGGTGTCCGAAACCCTCGCAGCCTATGTTGCGCGCAGCGCGACCGTAGGAGAGCAGGTGCGAATCATGCTGAGTGAGGCGGAATATATCGAGGGACTTGCCGAGTCGATAGGACCGGATGGATGTCTGCGTGTCCGCCCACAGGCGGATCCCTCCTCGGGGGGTGATCCGACCGTGATCGAAGTACGAAGTGCCGATGTCATGTATGTGCGCAAGCTGACCGCCACATCCTGACCGAGGCGCGCTATTGATATGCTGCTGGCCATCGATATCGGGAATAGCAATATTGTCTGGGGTGTCTTTCAACACCGGACGCTGGAGGGCCATTGGCGTCTGGCGACCGACGCGAGAAAAACCGACAACGAATATGGAATCGTGTTCCTCGACCTGCTGGAACGAGCCGGATACAAAGCCGGAGACATCACAGGCGCAATTATCTCCAGCGTCGTCCCCGCCCTCACGCCGACTTTTGAAAGCATGGTTCAGGACTACTTCACCCGCACCCCTATCATCGTCACGACCGAAACCGACAGCGGACTTCATCTACGCTATGCCAATCCCAAGGAGATCGGGAGCGATCGCATCGTCAACGCGGCAGCCGCGTACGATCTCTACCCCACCGACCTGATCATCGTCGATTTCGGCACGGCGACGACATTTTGTATCGTCACGAAACAGGGGGAGTATCGAGGCGGCGTGATTGCCCCCGGATTAGGCATTTCGGCCGAGGCGCTATTCACAAGGACTGCGAAGCTGCCAAAAGTTGAAATCATCCGGCCGAAGTCAGTGATCGGGACCGATACGACCTCCGGCATTCAAAGTGGATTGGTGTTTGGATACGTAGGATTAGTCGATGGGATCATTCGTCGCATAGAGCAGGAGCTTGGATACAAATGCAAGATCATCGCCACAGGCGGACTTTCGGCATTAATCGCCCGCGAAACGGAAACCATTCACGAGGTACGCCCCCTGCTCACGCTGGAAGGGCTCGCCTTGCTCTACCGCCGGAGCGGAGGAACATGACCTTTCCAATCACGTAGTGACTCTGCATCATTCACTGAACTGCACATTTCTTCACACAATTCTTCAATGTGCCGGTTGACTTTAAGAAGGCGGTGGCTATCTCGCCTGAGAACGGAAATTACTCGTGACCGATCAAGAGAACAACGCCAATATATTCGACAACTTATCGGCAGAATCGTCGGAGTCGGAAACATGCTCCGAACAAATCGATTCTTTTCAAGAGTTGCAGAAGAATCTGGACCTCAAGACCGCCGAATGTCAGGGGCTCAATGAGAAATACCTTCGCCTGGCGGCTGAGTTCGACAATTTCAAAAGACTTACGCAACGCGATCAACGAGACCAGATCAAATTCGGCAATGAGCAAATTCTTCGAGAATTGCTTCCTGTCGTCGACAACTTGGATCGAGCGATCAAATCGGCACAGACCAACGGCACCAACGATGCGCTAATACAGGGAGTAGAGTTGACCTTCAAACAATTGCTTGGCGTCCTGATGAAATTCGGCGTGAGGCCCATTGAGAGTGTTGGTCAACCGTTTGACCCTGCCACGCAACAGGCGGTTGCGCAGGTGGCATCCAGCTCAATTCCAGAGCATCACGTCGTCGAAGAATTCCAGAAGGGTTACGTGCTGCATGACCGAATTCTAAGACCGGCGATGGTCACTGTCTCAACCGGTGCAGCTCACACGGCATAGTCCCTGTGACGGATTTGATGGAATGACATGAAGGTCCTTAAAAACCTCTACGTGATACCTTGAGCCTTTTGACGAAGGAGCTAACCCATGGGTAAAGTCATTGGAATCGATCTTGGAACGACCAACTCGTGCGTCGCGATTATGAGCGGAGGGGATCCGGTCGTGATCGCAAATGCCGAAGGGAGCCGCACCACGCCGTCGGTCGTTGCTATTACCGACAAAGGCGAGCGACTGGTCGGGCAGATTGCCAAGCGACAGGCGATCACCAATCCAGAAAATACCATATTTTCCGTGAAACGACTGATGGGACGCAAGTTTCGCAGCCCTGAAGTGCAGGATGCGGTCAAGCGCCTACCGTACAAGGTGGTGGAAGCGGACAATGGGGATGCGCATGTGGAGCTGCGAGGGAAACGGTACAGTCCGCCTGAGATTTCCGCGATGATCTTGCAGAAAATGCGACAAACGGCTGAAGACTACCTCGGGGAAAAGGTCACGGAAGCCGTCGTGACCGTTCCTGCATATTTCGATGACAGCCAGCGGCAAGCGACTAAAGATGCCGGTCAAATCGCCGGACTGAACGTGCTGCGCATCATCAACGAGCCGACCGCGGCCTCCCTTGCATACGGCCTGGATAAGAAAAAGGATGAACGAATCGCCGTTTACGATCTCGGCGGTGGAACATTCGATGTGTCCGTGCTCGAAATCGGAGATGGGGTCTTCGAAGTCAAGTCGACAAACGGCGACACCTACCTCGGTGGAGATGATTTCGATCTGCGAGTCATGGACTGGCTGGTTGATGAGTTCAGGAAGGACCAGGGGATCGATCTTCGGAAAGATCGTATGGCCCTGCAACGCCTGAAGGAAGCCGCAGAACGAGCGAAAATAGAGTTGTCCTCATCTCAGGAAACAGAAATCAATCTACCGTTTGTTACGGCGGATGCCAGCGGGCCGAAACACCTGGTGACAAAACTGACCCGTGCCAAACTCGAGCAATTGGTCGACGATCTGATTC
>DAISKX010000138.1:0-8135 GCA_036820725.1 Nitrospiraceae bacterium | reverse complement strand
GACGGCATTAAAGAACTGCTGTTGGAAGCGCGGGCACGCTGGCAGACTGCACGGGCAATGGAGAATCATGGCGAAACGGGCTGGGTCACCCCGCAATTACTTCAGATTTTTCTTCAATACGTGAGAAATCATGCCCTCCTTGACCGGCACCTCACACCTGACCTTTACACGCTCGTTCTCGGCGCCAAACAAACGGCCGGAGATGACTTTGCGATTCACCTGCTCGAAACCGCTAAGAGCTATGTCTATCAGGAAGAGGACCGGTCGGCCGCCTACAGCACCCTATCTGCCGGCATGGGAAAATTTGAGTGGCCCGACGGGTCGGTCGCCATTGCTAAAAATCGACTCCAAGGAGCCCCCATTACCTGGCGGTCGGTTTCATTACGCCCTCGCCCCGCTCGCCAGCAGAGCCGCCGCTGGTCGTATCTCTGGAATCCCTTTCGCCAATGTTCCTGGCCTCCGGAAGATCAGAAAATCGAAAGTTTCAATACTCACGTCCGGGATCAGGCCAAAGCCCTGATCGGAGCAGACCTCGCCAAGGTCGAGAAATTTACCACCTCGCTCAAGGACGGCATCGATCTGCGGGAAAGCCTTCGCCACTGGACGGCACGGCAACGACCGGGGCAACGCCGTCACATGGAGATCTATGTGAAGGACATCCCCCCGGCACGCGGCTCCGTGGATTCCGTGATCTTCATCTTCGATACGCCGGCCGATCCCGAACACTACAGCTGGCGGGCGACCTGGTATGCCGAGCACGCGGAGGAGTCCACCCTCTGTTTTTTTGCGACCGCCTTCCTCGACAACATGGTGGGGCCCGGGATCGGGCAGTCCTGTTATGGGGGCGCCTTGTTCATGTTTCCGCCACGACCGATACCGGATATCTGGCAGGATAAGGCACTGGCCTTCGCCAAAACCCTGGAAGAACGATTGATCGCCGCCGCAGCGGTCCATTCCCGTGAAATTCATCTGGCCTTGGTCTCTCCGGTGCCTCCTCGCGCACGATGGCGGCAGATCGCGAGGCATTTCGGCAGGCGACTGGTGACGATTCCCTTATCACGATTCTCTTTGCAAACGGTCGAGCGATTGCGCCGGTTCCATGTCTTGAACGGTCATGATATCCGTAGCTATGCGGCCGGGTTTATCCGTGAATAGATTGCAGAGCCCTTCGACAGTAATCCATCCCGCTGACGCCTCGCTGGCCCCATGACTCTATCGCGTTCAGAAGCCCTCTCCCGTATCGAAAGCCTGCGGAGAGAAATCCGCCACCATGATGAGCTGTACTATGTCAAAGACCGGCCGGAGATATCTGATACGGAATATGACCGACTTTTTCGTGAACTGGTCGATCTGGAAACCGCCCATCCCGATCTCATCACACAGGACTCACCGACCCAGCGTGTCGGAGCGCCCCCGCTGGAGTCTTTGGGGAAGGTGCATCATGAAAAGCCGATGCTCAGCCTCGATTCCATCACGAACCGGCACGACGTCCTCGCGTTCGATGCCCGCATGAAACGGGATCTGCGGCTGGATTCGCTCGTCTACACCGCTGAGCCCAAGTTCGACGGGCTTTCCGTAGAACTCGTATACAAGGACGGGACGTTCGTGCGTGGGGCGACGAGAGGCGATGGCCTCACGGGTGAGGATGTCACAGTCAACCTGCGCACGATCCGATCGCTGCCGCTCCAGCTTTCAGACGTACCGGGAGCGCCGCACCATCTCGTCGTGCGCGGCGAAGTGTACATGAGGCTGGATGATTTCCAGCGACTGAACCGGCGGATTACCGAGCGGGGGGAGGAGGCCTTCGCGAATCCCCGCAATGCGGCAGCGGGGGCGCTGCGCCAGTTGGATTCACGCATGACTGCGCAACGTCCCCTCGCCATTACCTGCTATGAAATCATGGGGCTGTCCGGCGAACCACCCCTGGGCCACTGGGCAGAATTGGAAGCCTTGGCGATGTGGGGAATGCCCGTTCCCGCGGAGCGACGACGTTGTGCATCCATCGAGGACGTCGTCGCCTTTCACACAGAAACCGAGGCCAAGCGCGAGGACCTTCCCTACGAGATCGACGGGATCGTGGTCAAGCTGGACGACCGCCAATGGCAGGAAAAGCTCGGGGCCAAGTCCCGAAGTCCCCGCTGGGCAATCGCCTACAAATTCGCGCCCCGCAAAGAAATCACCTCGATCCAGGATATCGTGGTGTCCGTCGGCCGGACCGGAACGCTGACGCCGCTGGCTCTCCTGAAACCAGTTGAAGTGGGCGGGGTCACCATCAGCCGGGCCACGTTACACAATGCCGACGAGGTGGCCCGCAAAGACGTTCGCGTCGGTGATACGGTCAAGGTCGAGAGGGCCGGCGACGTCATTCCAGCCATTGCCGAACGAGTACCCGTCGCGGGAGAACTGCGCAACTCACCCTTTCAAATGCCGGCCTCTTGTCCGGTATGCGGCTCAGCCGTGGGACGCGAGGGTGCCTATTACTACTGCACGGGGCAAACCGTCTGCGCGGCGCAATTGAGAGGGGCGATCGAACATTTTGCGTCCAAAAACGCTCTGAATATCGACGGCCTCGGCAGAAAAACCGTGGCGCAGCTCGTCGACCGCAGTCTCGTGCAAAACCTGGCCGACCTCTATACTCTGACCAAAGAACAACTTCTGACTTTGGATGGATTTGCAGATCGTTCAGCAGGATTACTCCTTGATTCAGTCAAGCGGAGCAAGCGAGTGCCTCTCGATCGCTTTCTTATGGGCTTGGGGATCAGGCAGGTGGGCCAGCATATCGCCAGGGTGCTGGCGAAGCATTTCGGTAGTCTGGATCGTCTCATGGCCGCGAAGCAGGCACAATTTCAGCAGATCCACGAAATCGGTCCGGAGATATCGAGCAGTCTGGAAGCATTCTTCCTTGAAGCACGTAATCGGCAGGTGATTGAACGGCTCCTGCTGCTCGGCATGGAGATCGAACCGCATCCAGAGCCCGCTGATTTACGTCGGGAGGGCGGCTTGCCACTGGCCGGAAAAACCTTCGTGTTTACGGGTGGACTGGAGGGCTATACACGGGAGGAGGCCAGACGCCTGGTGGAGAGCCGTGGGGGAGAGGTGGTGTCGAGTGTCAGTAAGAAGACTTCTTATGTCGTCGTCGGGGGCGACCCTGGGTCTAAACTGCAGCAAGCCCAGAAGTTCGGGGTTGCCGTGCTGAACGAAGCGGAGTTCACCGATCTGATGACGCCTGCGTAACCGGAATGGCTTCCCCGACCACGGCTTCGACATGGGTTGGGTGTTTCTCTTCCTTATAAATATCGACGCTTTTTATCAGACGCGGGTCGGCTTCATGGACGACTAGACGGCAATTCCCGACATGAACTTCCTCCCCGGCTTTGGGAATACGTCCTAATTCCTGCTGGATGAGCCCGCTGATAGTGACGGCCTCATCGCCCAGCTCTACCTTCAGAAACTCGTTGACCTTCCTGACCTCGGTCCGTCCATGGACCAGAATCTGATTTTTTCCAATGCGCTTGATCAGTTCCTCGTTAATATCGGTTTCGTCAACGATCTCTCCGACGACCTCCTCCAGCAGATCCTCCAGTGTCACCAGCCCCATGACTCCGCCGAACTCGTTCACCACAACCGCCATGTGTCGTTTATCCAATTGAAACTGCTTCATTAAATCGTCGGCAGACTTGGAGTGAGGAACGAATAGGGCGGGATGCGCGATTTCTCGGAGCTTCATCTCGCTCCGGTCCTGAGCCAGGGCAGTCAAGGCCTTCGTCTTGTATAAAATACCGATAATATTATCGAGCGTGCCCTCATAAAGCGGGATACGCGAATACTTTGATTTGAAAAGCATTTCCTGCGCGTCACTGAGACGAAGATTGCATTCTAACGCGAACATATAGATCCGCGGGGTCATGCAGTCCTCGGCCGTGATGTCTTTCAGTTGAAAGACATTCTTGATCATCTTGACCTCTTCAGTCTCGATCACGCCGGCCCTCTTTCCCTCGTCCAACATGATCTTGAGTTCCTCTTCCGTCACGAACGGAAGGTTCATCCCCTTGCCTCCCGTCAGCTTATTGATCATCGGAACCATTCCGCCGAGAATAGGCCGCAACATCTGTTGAACCCAATACACCGGGTAGGCCATGTTCAAGGCAACAGGAACGGCATACTTTGCCGCCAGCGTCTTAGGCACAATATCGGCAAAGACCAACAGTACAAAAGTCAGGATACCGACCGTGACGGCAACGGCCTCATCCAAATACCCCTTATCACCGAAGGCATTCAATGTAATGATCGTTGCGATGGAGGCGGTAGCCGTATCGACGAGACGATCCCCGATCAGAATAGTCGACAGCAATCTCTGAGGTTCGCTTCGCAAGCGCAGTGCCATGGCTGCTCGCTTGTTGCCGCCTTGGGAGAACGCGCGAAGCTTCGTGTCGCTCACCGAGAAGAAACCGATTTCGGCGGCCGAGATTATAGCCGACAAAACAATAAGCGTTCCGAGAATTAATAAGTCCATAAGATGTTGTGGGTCAGCGTAGGATAAGTGAAACGAGAACTGAGCGATTAACCCGCGAGCCCGTTTCTGGTGAAAGAAGCACTGTGTAGGAGAGTGTCTGCACGGTGATGATGACCTGATAAGGTCCTATCGGGCCGCTATCATCCATCGACTATTACATTTATCATAGGGACCCGGAGCCATCAAGTACTACCAGAATCTTATCAGCCCATGAAGTCTATTGCAAATCAATCACTTACGATTAGGTGGTGGGGCGTTTCACGCGCACAAGGCTAACCAACCCAGGTCACGTATCGTCGCGGACCACGAGCGGATCCACACTGAGCCATTTTCGTAAATGAAGAGCCGCGGCTTCGGCTTGGGTCTCGGTCTGAAATTGCCCCGCCTGGACACGATACCGACGCCCATCGGCCAAATCCACCGTCACGAGCCGTACATCGGAATAGGACCCTCTCAGTTTATCCACCAAAGCCTGAGCATTGGCGAGGTCGGCAAATGATGCTACCTGGAGCCTCAGGACACCCAGTTCCGGCGATAGCCGGTTGTAGCCCACCACCTTGACTTCAACCTCATCCGTCCCACGTCCCGTCATACCCAAAGCCTGTGCGCCGGCCAAGGACAGGTCAAGGATGCGCCCACGCGCAAATGGTCCTCGATCATTGATCCGGACCGTCACCTGGCGTCCGGTGGATAAGGAGGTGACGACGGCCAGAGATCCCAAGGGAAGCGTACGGTGGGCAGCAGTCAGTTTGTGCATATCGTACACTTCGCCGTTGGCGGTCCGATTACCGTGAAAGCCGGGCCCATACCAAGAAGCAGTACCCCTTTCCACGAATCCGAGCGGATAGCCGGGCGGATGGACAGGTTGCCGGGGAGTCCATCCCTGGCATGCAGTGAAGCCAGCTGACAGGAGGATCGCGATGGCAAGAAGGCGACAACTCGCTCTTCCTGCCGACGGCATACAGAGTTAAAACTCGTCGAGAGATTGATTTCGCAGGATGAGCAGGGCCTTGGTTGTATTCGAAACCGTCAAGACGACAATGGCCCTTTTCCCTTCGCGGGAAGGGGTGCAATAGCCGCATTTCACATTGATGCGCGCCTTGGTCAGCGAATCGGCGACCTGTTTCAGGGCGCCAGGCTTATTTTCCAGACTGAGGATCAGCGCCGTTTCCTCCCGGAATTTGATCTTAGCCCTCCGCAAGGCGGTGCGTGCATTGTCGACATCGGCGACAATGATCCGCAGTTTTCCTTTGCCGGCAACCTCAGGAGCGGAGAAGGCCTTGATATTCACCCCCGCACCCCCAAGCACGGCAGCAACTTGCGCCAGCACGCCCGGCTTGCTCTGTTCGCTGATCACCAACTGAGTCGTTGTAGGCATGAGATTCTCCCTGATCGTGGATCCGCTTCGAGGGTGCCTTCCGGCACCATCACCAATTCCGTCAGCTAATGAACGCAATCCTCCCATACCTGACCCGAAGGATCAACCCATAGCCAGCACTGATCGTCATGACGCAAGCGCCACCTCTATATCGGCTCGATCGATTGGGTCTTCAGCTCCCGCTCCGTTCCACTCCTCAAGGAGTATGGTAACGAGAAGACAGTCGTTGGAATCCCGTTTACGAACATCCGCTCGTCGATCCGCAAGTCACGCACTTGAGACAGGTCCCGTTTCGTACCATCGTGAACTGCTTGCATTCCGGGCAAGGGTCTCCTTCGTAGCCTTTTTGTTTCGCCAGTTGAACGGCCGTGACCGTCAAGGTCTCCCGCTTCAACTCGACCTTGTGGGCGATATTGCCGTTACCATGTCCGTGTGCATGTCCATATCCATTACCCTGAAGTCCGTTGCGCCTCACCGGCAGGTGCTCGGTGAGGATCGAGGATTTCTCCAATGCAGTCATATCGGCTTCTTCCTTGACACACTCGGGATCCTGTTCGTCTTTTTTCATCGAATCCATTCGCAGGTCTTCCTGCTGCACTTGCGACAAGTCATACCGTTCCAGGTAGGTGATGGCCAACTCCCTGAACACATAATCGATGATCGAGGTTGACATTTTGATCCGGTCATTGAGTTTCACCGGCCCGTTCGGCTCGAACCTCGTAAAGACAAATGCCTCGACGAATTCTTCGAGAGGCACGCCGTGCTGCAGGCCCAGCGAAATTGCGATCGCAAAATTGTTCATCAAACTCCGGAACGCCGCCCCTTCCTTGTGCATATCCAGGAAAATTTCCCCGAGCGTGCCATCTTCGTACTCTCCTGTTCGCAGATAGAGCTTATGTCCCCCGATGATGGCCTTTTGCGTGTAGCCGCTTCTCCGGGCGGGCAAGGGACGCCGTTTTGCCAGGTAGCGGACCAACACCTTTTCCGCTACCCGTTCCGCCGCCTGCATCACCGGAGATGTCGCCTCAACCGCCTGCCCGCTTTCCGAGGACGAACTCAGCGGCTGGCTCAACTTGGATCCGTCACGATAGAGTGCAACGGCTTTCACCATGCTCTCCCATGCCAAAAGATAGGCCGACTTGACGTCGTCAAGGGTGGCATCGCCCGGCATGTTGATCGTCTTGCTGATCGCCCCGCTGATAAATGGCTGTGCGGCAGCCATCATGCGGATATGGGCTTCGACAGCGATAAACCGTTGACCGAGCCGGCCGCAGCGGCTGGCACAATCGAACACCGGCAGATGTTCGGCTTTCAACTGCGGGGCGCCTTCGATCGTCATGGTGCCACAGCAGTAATCATTGGCAGCCACAAGATCTTCCTGCGTAAATCCCAAGGCCTTCAGCATGTTGAACGTCGGATCGGCCAACTGCGCTTCGGTAATGCCCAACTTCTCCCGGCAGAACGCCTCGCCGAGCGTGAATTTATTGCAGGCAAACTGAATTTCAAAGGCTTGCCCCAGCGCGCTTTCCAATCGCTCCAGCGCACCGTCATCAAACCCCTTTTGTCTCAGGGTGTCGTGATTGATAAACGGTGCTCCCTTCAATGTCTGGTGCCCCGCGCAGTAGGCTACGATATCGTGAATCTGGGCGCTGGAGTAGCCCAACGTCGCCAGAGCCGGCGGCAGACTCTGATTGATGATTTTGAAGTATCCGCCACCTGCGAGCTTCTTGAATTTCACGAGGGCAAAATCCGGTTCGATCCCGGTCGTATCGCAATCCATCACCAGGCCGATCGTGCCGGTCGGCGCGATCACGGTCACTTGGGCATTCCGGAATCCATACGCCGTGCCGAGCTCCAGCGCGCGATCCCATGCGCGCCGTGCCGCGATGAGCAGGTCAGGCGGGCAATGTGAAGGATGGATTCCCGTCGGCTTGATGGTCAGCCCTTCGTATTCGGATGGAGACCCGTTATAAGCGGCATAGCGGTGATTGCGCATCACCCGAAGCATGTGCTCCCGGTTCTTCGCATAACCCGGGAACGGACCGAGTTCTGCCGCCATTTCGGCCGACGTCGCATAGGACTCGCCCGTCATCAAGGCCGTGACGGCTCCGCAGAGAGCCAGCGCGGTTGGAGAATCGTAGGGAATACCTTGCCGCATGAGAACCGTGCCGAGATTGGCATAGCCCAACCCCAGCGTCCGGAATTCATAACTCTTCCGTGCAATCGCCCGGCTGGGAAACGACG
>DAISKX010000137.1:0-8148 GCA_036820725.1 Nitrospiraceae bacterium | reverse complement strand
GAGACACTCATGCCCGCGCTACTCGAACTGGAGCGCGAATATGACAAGGCCAGGCGGGACCGTGGGTTTCAGACGGAATTCAAACAATACTTGCAGCATTACGTAGGCCGGCCGACGCCGTTGTATTTTGCGCAGCGGCTGACCAAGAGATTGGGCGGCGCCAAGATCTATCTCAAGAGAGAGGACCTCGCTCACACCGGCGCGCACAAAATCAACAATGCGGTCGGTCAAGCGTTGCTGGCCAGGCGGATGAAGAAGCCGCGTGTCATCGCCGAAACGGGAGCCGGCCAGCACGGGGTGGCCACGGCTACGGTGGCTGCTGTCTTCGGATTGCAATGCGAAATCTACATGGGTACCGAAGATATGCAACGACAGGCATTGAATGTGTTTCGAATGCGATTGCTTGGTTCAAAGGTCACTGCGGTCGACGCAGGCAGCCGGACGCTCAAAGACGCGATCAGCGAAGCCATGCGTGATTGGACGACCAACGTGCGCAATACCCATTACATCCTGGGCTCCGTTCTGGGCGCTCATCCCTATCCCATGATGATCCGTGATTTTCAGTCGGTCATCGGGTACGAAGCGAAGAGGCAGATCATGGCTCATGAGAGGCGGCTCCCGGACTATCTCGTGGCATGCGTCGGAGGCGGCAGCAACGCCATCGGCTTGTTTCATGCGTTCGTCGGCGACAAGCGAGTCAACATGGTCGGTGTGGAGGCAGGCGGCTTCGGTATCGAAAGCGGGAAGCATGCGGCACGGTTTTCGGGAGGACGTCCCGGCGTCCTGCAAGGCACCATGACGTATCTGTTGCAGGACGAGCATGGCCAGATCAATCTGACCCATTCGGTCTCGGCCGGCCTCGATTACGCGGCAGTCGGACCCGAGCATAGCTATTATCGCGAGATCGGCCGCGTGCGATATACGTCTGCTACGGATGAGGAAGCGCTGGCCGCGTTCGATGTCCTTGCGCGTGAGGAAGGGATCGTTCCTGCATTGGAAAGCGCGCATGCAATCGCAGAAGTCATCAAGCTGGCTCCGGCTCTCAAGAAAAGTCAGGTCATCCTCGTGAATCTGTCCGGACGCGGCGACAAGGACGTGCAGCAGGTGGCGAAAATCAAAGGGGTGAGCCTCTGATGGCAGGAGCCTGAGGCGAGTTCTGAGTGTTGAGTTCAGATTTTTGAGTTCTGAAGTCGGAATGTGAATGAACGGGCAGCGAATGTTGTGAAGCGTTTTGCGGCATCGTCATCCGTCAAACGACATACGTTAAGAACAAAACAAGTTAGGCTTTTGTAATTTGCGGTTGACGACTGACGGTTGACGGTTGACGAATTCCGAGTAGACCAACGACGAGAGACGATGAAGCCAGAAGCACGTCGTAAAGACATGAACAGACTGGATACCGCGTTTCGGCGCCTGAAGGCCAACGGTGAAAAGGCACTGATCGCCTATATCATGGCCGGTGATCCATCGCTTCGGGAAACGGAGCAATTGGTTCTGGAGATGGAGCGGTCCGGTGCGGATGTGGTCGAGCTTGGCGTACCCTTTTCAGACCCGATTGCCGATGGACCGGTCATTCAGCAGGCTGCGGACCGTGCCTTGCGGAGCGGCACAACGTTGCGAAAGATTCTGGAAGCGGTGAGGCGGCTCCGCACGTCGACGCAAATTCCTATCGTCCTGATGGCCTATTACAATACGATTCATGCATTCGACACGACGGATTTTTGCCGCGAAGCGGTGCGCGCCGGTGTCGATGGGCTCATTGTACCGGATATGCCACCAGATGAATCGGAACCACTGCAAGATCCGGCCCATGAGGCCGGGCTCAATCTGATCTTCTTGCTGGCTCCTACCAGCACGCCTGCACGGCGGGGTCTGGTGACGAAACACTCGCGCGGGTTTCTGTATTACGTGTCTCTGACCGGTATCACAGGAACTAGATTGCATGATGTGGCGGATGTCCGGGACAACGTCAGAAAGATCAAACAGCAATCCCGTGTGCCTATCGCCGTCGGGTTCGGCGTGGCGACATCGGAAGATGCCGCCCGAGTGGCCAAGGTCGCGGACGGGGTGATCGTCGGCAGCGCGATCGTTCGCAATATCGCGCTGCACGCGAAGGACCCCCGCATGGTGTCGAAGGTAGGAGAATTTGTCCGCTCGCTGAAGACGGCTATGCACCCGGCCTGAGCTTGGATCCCCCAACCAGAGTCGTCCTACCGCTCCATAGCCCTGCCTCGGTATGACGCATCGGCTGGCGTTCGGCCCGTTCTTGCCTTCGCCTGACCGGTCTCATACCCTGCAAGGTCGAACGGCGCTGTAATCCGCTGATTGAGATCCGATTCGACATGTGAGGAATCGATGCGATACGCAGCCGGCAGGTTCGCGGGCGTGAAGATTCAGCGGTGGCAGGGGACCGTTCTTCATCCCATCGCGCAACGACTCCTGATCTTCCTGTGTGCAGGATGGAGTGTTTTCTCCGGACCGGCGATGGCGCAATCGGTCCCCATGGGCTCCATCCTGCTGCACAAAAGTACCGCCAATGGTCGCTATTTTGCGATGCCGAACGATCGGCTTGTGTACCTTCAGGGAGGCTATGAGGGATCCGAACTCCAAGACTATGTCTTCGACGGCAGTCTGCCGTCTGATTTCCAAAGAGCGACGGATCTCCTTGCCCGGTACGACGGGAACCTTCTTCGCCTCTGGACGAGTGAAAGCAGCGGCAGAATTTTCGGAGAAACAGCGGCCATGAATATGCCGTGGATCCGATCCGCAATCTGTTGTGCGGCAGACGGAGGACATAAGTTCGACCTGGCCCGGTTGGATGTGGGAAACCTCGCACATCCCTCCCTGAACTCTATCCATTACTTTGAGCGGATGCGGGCAAGAGTCATGGCGGCCAGGGCAGCGGGGATCTATGTCTCGATCATGCTCTGGCACAGCTTCGGATGGGAGAACGGATTACGTATCCCCGAGAGCCGGTCGTGGAGCAGACATCCGTTCAACACGGAGAACAACATCAATGGAGTGAATGGCGATGTCGACGGGGACGGACATGGTCTTGAACTTGGCAGCGTCGGACAAGCCTTTACTCCGTTTCAGGAAGCCTATGTGCGTCAGGTGATCGATGCCGTCGGCGATCTGGATAATGTGCTATATGAGATCTGTAACGAATGCTATGACACCCCCGCGACCAATGCGTGGCAGCAATACTTCATCGACTTCATCCATGCATATGAGACCCGGAACGTCTTCCAGCACCCTGTTGGAATGACGTCCCTGCAAAATTTCAACAACAGGGTGCTCATGAAGAGCACGGCCGATTATATTTCGCCCGGCGGTCCGTCATTCGAAGACGATCCGCCTGCAAATGCAGAGGCCAACGTCAGCGTCATGGACATGGATCACGCGGTTCCCTGTCCTTCGCAATTTGGAATGCCCCAGAATTCCCCGCAATGGCCCTGGAAAGCGTTCACACGCGGGCATAATCTCTGGTACATCTACTGCAGTGGATACGGAACACCGAATCCCAGCGAAGCGATCGTGATGATGCGCATGGCCCAAACCCGCTCCTACGCGAGCCGGATGTCTCTCGCGACGACCGTCCCGGAAACCGATCGGTCTGTATGTTCGACAGGTTACTGTCTGATGGGCCCGGAGCACGTGCTGGGATTCTTGCCTGAGGGCGGCTCGATTAGCCTTACCTTGCCGACCGAGGGGACGTGGGCGGTGGAATGGTTCGACCCGGCGAGCGGGAACACAACGGTGGCGTTTTCCGTACGGAGCGGCACGAGAACGCTGGCAGCTCCATTCTCTGGAGAAGCGGTGGTGTTCCTCGTGCGGAATATGTCTCTCCCTCCTGAATCCTGACATGTCCGGCGAGGACGTTCGTACGGCCTTCCACGCATACGTGTACTGGCGGCGTCTTACCGAAATCCTCTTCCCATCTTTCTTTGTGGAGCACGAGAGAAGGTCGGATGTCCTGCGTGGACCGAACGACCTGCCATCTGGATGATCTTGCAAAGCGCGCGGCAGACAACTCATGCAGGAGAGAGCTAGCGTTTTTCCGGCGGCATGAATTTGACCATGTCAGAGGTGAGTTTCGTGGCTAGTTCTTTCATGTCGGGTCGCATCCACAGGTAACCTTCCTGGATCTGGTGCCGGGCCTTCCAGACAATCGCCCCGTTGATCGCGTCGATCAACCTCATGCTCAGCCCCACGCGAGCGATGTTATCTCCTTCCTCGCGCGTATATTCCCAAGCATTCACCTTGACCACGAGCAGGGAATCGGCATTGAGCGCCTGGCCGATTTTCATCGCGGATTGCTTGTCTGACTGCCCGGTCGTCTCCATACGCGTAAAATAGGTCACGAGTGCGTCAAACGCATCTTTCGTGGTCTGAAACGTGTCGGTGACCTGTTCGGGCGGCACCACCTTCTCCACTTTGCGGCTCTTTATCAAGACCTTGGCGACGACTTCCTCGACATCTTCCCTAGCACTATCATACACGCCCGAGATGGGGAGGATCGCGACCGTTTTCGGATAAAAACCATGGGACGCCGGCCCTTCCCACATTTCTTGCAACCCGCTGCAGCTGGTGAAGGCCGTGATCAGAAGGATGAGGAGAAACAAGATGTGAGAATGCCGTCTCATAGATCTCTGTAGTAATTGTATCAGATCGTGATTCATCAGAAGGTCATCGCAATGGACCCGGAGGCTAGGGCGGCTTGATCGCGAAAATCATACCCACCACCGATGTCCACGCGCAATGATAGAATACGTAGGCCGAACCCAGCAGTAGGTATAAACGGTGTTTGTGCGTCCTGCATGTTTTTGAAGGCTCCGACCCGGAAAGACAGTAATTCGGACAAAATTGTCTGCTCCGCACCCAGGCTCAGCAATTGGCTTTTCACACCCGGCGTCAAGGTCTTATTCGACGTGATATCGCTGTCGACCGACAGTGTCAGCGAGCTGTAGGGGTTGAATGCCACTCCGGTTCGAACTTGCGGATCCATTTTGAATTTATCGCCGTTCGGCGCATCGAACGTCGGCGCGGTAATGTCCTTGGCCACGATGCCGAAGCGCAGCCAGGATGCCGGCCTGTACATCGCGCCGAGATCCAGCCCGAAGGCGGTGGAGATCTTCGCGCGTCCCGCTTCCTCAAAGATCTCTATGTCGTCGCTCGCCTCCCGGATGTTGGTGGTGCCGGTATAGGCCGCCCCTTGGATAAATTTTCCGGTGATGCCGATGGAGAATGTCCTGTCCAGGAAGGCATAGGCATACGAAATCGCTGCCTGGCGGGCTTCCAAGCCATTCAATGCCACCTGCCCGTTGACGTTGAGATTGCCGCCGGCCTGCGTGACGGAGGCCGGCGTGCGGACGAATGCGCCACCCGTGGCGACGTCGGAGACATTGAAACCAATGGCATGTTCTCCGAAGTTGGCTTTCCAATAGAACCCGCCGGACGCAGTGCCTGAAAGATTCGTGGTGGGTTTGTTGATCTGATTGACGAGGCTCTGAAGTCTCGCCTGGTTGGCAGCGCTCGTATCGCTGAAGTTGACACTGTTGATGTCTTTCAAGGTATCAAAGAAATCCCCGCGATCGACCGCGCCCCCTCCGCCCTGTATCCGAATGTCGACTTTCTTGCTCATAGCCAGTGCCGCTGGGTTCCAATAGGTCGCGGTAGCGTCGATAGTTGAGGCCACACCGGCTCCTCCCATTCCGTTCTGACGGGTTCCTACGAACACAAATTCAATGGCGGCGGCTTGAATGGGGAGCAAGAGGGAGAGAACGACGGCGAGCGATTTAACCCACGTCCCTGTCCGCATAGATTCAAGAGAGTCTCAGATGGATCTGTGCAGGCCTGAGTCTACGAAAAAGCCCCGACCTCGTCAAGGATTAGAGCAGGATGGTGGCGGGCTGACTCGGCCTCTTACGCTGTTTCCTGCACGATCATGCCATCCTGCATGTGTACGATGCGGTCCGCTTGCGCCGAAAGCTTGTCGTTATGTGTCACGATGATGAAGGTCGTGCCTCGTGATCGGTTGAGCTGGCGCAGCAATTGAAACAGCGCGTCACCGGTGTGCGTATCGAGGTTCCCGGTCGGTTCATCGGCCAGCACCAGATCCGGGCGCTGCATCAATGCCCTGGCAACAGACACTCGTTGCTGCTCCCCCCCGGACAGTTCTCCCGATTTATGATAAAGTCGTTCGCCCAATCCCACCTCTTTCAGCAAGGCCCTCGCTTCGACCTGCACCTCTTCCAGCGGACGTTTTTGAATCATGGCGGGAAGGCAGGCATTTTCAAGAGCCGTGAATTCGGGCAGGAGGTGATGGAATTGAAATACGAAGCCCACCCGTTTGTTGCGGAAGTCGGCCTGCTGTCCTTCGGTCAATTGAAACAGGTCCTGTCCTTCAAAGGAAACCGTGCCGGTCGTCGGCCGATCCAGCGTCCCGAGAATGTGAAGCAGCGTGCTCTTGCCGGCACCGGAGGCACCGACGATGGCAATGAATTCGCCGCGCCGGATTTCCAGATCGATCCCTTTGAGGACGACCAGTTCCCGTCCGGCCATCGGAAACGACTTACAGAGATCAGCGACCTTGATCATAAGAATCTATTGATTTGATGATTGGGTGAAGTGGTGTGCCGTGATTCCGTGATTCCTGACATCCTACAAGTCAGCGCGTAGAAGGACCTCACCAGATCACCAATTCACCATATCGTACTTCGTTGGCACGTCATTCGTACCGGAGCGCGGCCGCAGGGTCAAGTTTCGCGGCCTGCAACGAAGGGTAGAGGGTGGCGACAAAGCTGATCACGATGGCGGATCCGGCCACGAGCATGACGTCGGAGGCCAGCACGTGCACGGGAATACGGGAGATATAGTAGACCGTCTGGTCGAAGGTCCAGAAGGTCTGAATGAGCCAGAGAAAGGTGTAGCCCAGCGGCACGCCGATCGCGGCCCCGGAAAAGCCGATGATCAGCCCGTTCAACATGAAGATCCGCATGATGCCCTTGCGTGTCGCACCCATGGCCTTGAGGATGGCGATTTCGCGTTGTTTCTCGGTGACGATCATGGTCAGGGTGCTGACGATATTGAAGGAGGCCACGATGGTGATGAGCACCAGCAGGAGGAACATCATGGTCTTTTCCAGTTTGAGGGCGGAGAACAGATTGCGGTTCATCTGCATCCAGTCCCGCGCCCAATACGTGAAGCCGAGGTGCTGCTCGATCGATCGGGCGATATCCGCCGCTCGAAAGACATCCGTGACCTTCACTTCGATCCCCGTGACGGTCGAATGCATATTGAAAAACTTCTGGGCCTCCGCCAGCTCGATATAGGCAAGCGACGAATCATATTCATACATGCCCGATTGAAAGATGCCGACGATTGCGAAGGGGCGGATTTTAGGGGTCATGCTGGCGCCCGTGACCGGCCCGACGGGAGAGACGACGTTCAAGGTGTCGCCGATATAGACTCCCAAACGCATGGCCAGTTCCTTCCCGAGAATGATGCCGGGACGCATGGCTTCGACTGGACCGTTCGGTTCACGGTCCTTTTCCGGGATCGCCACTTTGACCGGTGTCGACAGATCCGTGAGGTTCCCGGCTGAAAGGTTTTTGGCCACCTCGGTCACACGCCCTTCGCGGGAGGGATTGATGCCGCGCAGAATGATTCCTTGCACGCCCGATTGAGAGGTCAACAACACCTGCTTCATGACAAACGGCGTGGCGGCCACGACGTCGGGAACTTCCTCCACCCGCTTCACTTGGGCATCATAGTCGGTCATGGCTTCCTTGGTCCGGTCATGCACCAGGATGTGCGCCGTCGTCCCGAGGATCTTGGACTGAATATCTTCCTTGAAGCCGGTCATGATGCCGACGGTGCCGATGAGCGCGGCGACTCCGAGGGTGATGCCGGTGATCGAGACGACGGTATTGAAGGAAATAGTCCGGTTGCGGCGTTTCGCTCGCAGGTACCGCAGCCCGATGAAGATTTCGTAGGGTAAAGCCACCGATTATTGCCCCGGTCCCTCAGGATGTTGAAACACGTCTCCAGCTGCGTTCTCGCAAGACACTGCCGCCTCACTCTCTCGGCGGCGTTCACAAACGTGACGCGCTTTATTCAGCGCATCGTGAACCTCAAAGCCTCGAC
>DAISKX010000136.1:0-8190 GCA_036820725.1 Nitrospiraceae bacterium | reverse complement strand
GAACACTGGCCGTCGAGCCATTGCTCAACAAGATCTGTCGTGCTTGGATGATGGCACTTCCGGCGAGCTGTGGATTGTTTTGAATCAACTGTGTCAGAGATTTAAAAACACGGGCCTGGGCTTGCTCGAAGTCGTTCGCTAGGATCTTGAGTTCGTTCGGCGCTTCCTGCGTGAACAGCCAGAAACCAGTAGTACAACCATTGACCGTAGTCTTGCCGCTTTTTTTCTTACAAGAATACACAATGGTGTCCCATGGCAGGAGACCATTGTCATCAAAGGCAAAGGCGAGAGATAGAATTTCACGTTGATGTGGAAGCAGGGTGAAGGGTTGCCCGAGTTCGTTCTTTTTGATGAATGCATCGATAAAGCCAACACAATCGCGGCGGTACTTGGTGAGAGACGGTTGCCTCATGACTGGTCCTGCTCATCCGCGAAGGCTCGGGCGAGATCCTGCCCGCCTGTGCGCTTCGCTTTGATCTCCTGAAACTGCCGTAACAAACCCAACCAACATCGTAGGGAATCGTTCAGCGTGGGCTGATCGATCGGTTCTCCGCAGATCTCGGCCTTCTCGATGCGCCCAACACAGCGACAGACGTGCGCAAAGCGGCGGATGGTTTCTAACTCCGTCAGTTCTAGCCCGCTGATCCCGCCACACTCCTTCACGAGGGCGCCGAATAGATCTCGCTGGTCCCGTGCAGCCCGGCACCGGCGATCCATGCCGCGAAGGAAGTCCGTCACGTATCGGGTCGGTATGTCTGTCCCTTTGGTGCTGTATTGCCCGATCATCCCCGCCATACGACTAATCCATCTCCCGCATAAAATGGGGTCGCTTCTGGCTCTTTCGGCTACGGTTAGGGAGGGAACCCTCTACGCCCGTGCCCGCTATATCCTGTTGATTGGCTTGATAATCGGCTACGAGAATATCGGCCAAGGTCTGCGTCAAGAACTCTCGGAGGTCGGAAGGGAGAGGCGAAGAGGTACCCGTAGAGGTACTTAGCTGTCCGAATCGCCCTCCGTGAACCATGCCTCGATGCTCCTTAGCGTTCGGTAACCGGACGGTACGACTTGCCAGGAGGGGCAACCGGTTCCACCTCTCCGGACTTCTCAATCAAGAGCGTTCCCAGGTTCAACGCCTGGCTCCAGGTCAATTCCACCTCAAAGGCCTTGCCTGTCATCAGGACGCGTTCACGAAGACGATCAATGGTGACTTCCATGGTTCCTCCCGTTAGGCCCGTATAAGGCTAGGATGGGCTGGTGGATGGCAGTGTCCGCAAATCGTCGCCCCGTGAATGGATGTCCAAAAAGAGAAACCGCCACAACAATTGCAAGCTTGTCGCCCTTGCAGTTCGAAGGCGTGCTGACTGCGCAAGAGGGACTCATGAATCCAGCGATAGCTGTCTTGCCATTCAAGACACAGGTAGAACTGGCTTCCGGACTTGGCCACATAGCTGATGGCGGCGGGACCAAGGATCGTGCCGTCCGATTCCCAATAAACAGGACGAACGTTCGGCCCAGCGGGGTCAACCGTGACAGGATCATCCGCATGGGACACAAGCGCAGCACGACAGACTAAGCAAGTTGTCCACTGGCGATTCACGAGAGCCTGGCAGGCAGGACACGAGGTCACATTGACCGCCATAACGTCCTCCTATTTGGCAACTCTCTAAACAACTTTGCGTTGCCTCCCTCTGACAACGTTGCCAACCCAGGCAACCCTGTACGACCACAATTGACGGGCGATTTCGTAAAATGTTGCCTAATTTCCGTGTATGGTTTCGCACCAGAAAAATAGGCAACCTTTTCGAGCGGTCGGCAACTTTTCAGGCAACTGGCAGGCAACATTACTTCATCTCTTCCTTTAACTTCTTCAGGAGCCTGGAAGCATACCCTTTATTAATGCCGAGTTCTTCGCTGAGTTCCGTTGGTCCCGTCACGCCTTCGGCGACTAATTGTCGAGCCCGATCCAGCTTGGAGACTTCCATCGATTTCCACGTCCACCTGAGCAGCCCCCTGACTTCCTCAAGTCGAACATCCAGCGGCCGAACATCATCCCCTTTGACCGACCGATGCTTCGTGAAACTGAGTTCAAAATGACAGCCGTCGCGAGCATCATGCCCGACCGGCTTCGCGAGGTTGATCACCACATCAAGTGAGTCTTCTCGCCCTGATGTTCCTCGTTGCTGTCCAGCCTTTCCGGAATGGTGAACCAGGACGGTGGCCAGTCCCCTGTGTCGGAGTCGAATCAGCCAGGCATTGATCGGCTCCCAGTCCTGTTTACTGTCTTCATTGATACCGGCGAAGAGGCAGGAGATGTTGTCGAGGATCAACACACGGATGTCAGGACGGGCATCTAGGATCTTCACGACTTCCTGGCGCATCGATTCTGCGGTCAAGACTAAGTCCTTATTGCATTTATGGTAGACGACTTGGGAGGTGAGGAATTCCAGCGAGGCCGTTGGCTCAATGGTCATGAGGGCAGTGGCGCGTTGCCTGAGTTCGTCGAGCTGCATTTCGCCGTCGATGTACAGCACGCTCGCGGGCTGAGAGACTTTCCAGCCCAGGAAATCCTGACCCGTGGTCAATGAGACGGCGAGAGCGAGCTGGAGAAACGTTTTTCCGACACCGCGAGGGCCATAGACCATGACGTTAGCGCCTTCCCACAGCCAAACCACATGTTGATGCCGCGCCGGGAGGTGCATGGCTAGAAGGTCCTTATAGGACACGACCGCTCGGAAAAGATCGGATTTCGGATCGCCATCGACGCTTGGGTCAGGACCCGACATACGGGGAGACTCTCTGAAGGTATAGGTCTCCGTACCATGCTTGAGGGCTTCAAGGATGGTACGGGTGCCGTAGGTGTATTCACCCCGTCGTTCATCCCATTTAGGACGCATTAAGCAAGACTGCTTGAACAACCGGTCGAGCTGTCCCACCTCTTGTGAATAGAATTTTAAAATACCTACTAAGGCAAGGTCGGCATCGGATTGTGAAAGATAGCCGCTCCAATCGCCACGCCAGAGCGTCTCGAACTTGGCCGCGTTCCTTGCGGTTCGGCATTTTTCTAGGATCTCTTCATCGGAGAGTCGGGAGACATCAGGACGAGGCGTGTCGTTCAGGTGGGGCGGTACGTCCGACTCTCCGAAATATTGGGCGTACATCGCCTGCAGATTCGGCGATTCGACAATGCGCCCGATGGTGCCCGGAAAGTGTCTCCCCGTCATCGTGAAGTATCGAGCACGGTCGTAGATTTCGAGCGGTTTTTTGTTGTGGCATTCAGGAATACTTCCCCTGCAGATGATATGCAGGCCGCGGCCACTCGGCGAAATTTCCGTGTACGACTGAATCTGACCGGGAATCTCAGCCGCCCACGCCTCGATGGACCCGTCCTCGTTCAAACATTTGTCAATATCAATGCCGGTGTAGGGATCGTCGGCACTAAATACGAACCCAACGCCCGAAAGCTCCCATCGGGTTACCGCCTCTCGCGCCTGTGCAAATGTCCCCCAGGTCGCGAGGTCCATCGTGGACGCCAGGTTTCCAGTGTGCGGATTAATGGGAAGTTTAGTGACTTTGCCCAAACGTTCACCGAGTCGCCAGCCAACCCACTGATTGTGTGCCCTTAGTTCGTCGGGGATGCTGTCATACTCGATTGCTATGAGGGGCGGGTATTCATTAAGTGTCTTCATGCGGTCACCGAACTGCATAGGACTGCTTTTTACGACTTGCCCGAAAGGTATCCACGGCCTCATGAGTAAACAGGCGAATCCCTCGTTCGGTGCGGGCAGCGACACTGATACGCCCCTGGTTTGCGGCGGCAACGACACCAGCAGGCGTGATGTCCAATAGGCGGGCGGCTTCGCCTGCCGTCAATAATTCACCGTGTGATGTGGGCATGTATACCCTCCTGCAAAGAGTGTTGGATGTCACATCCCACACCTAACATGTAGTAGGGGTACTGTCTTGTTGAAGCTTTCGAGCGGAAGTGTTGCTGCTATTTGCTAGTAGTACAAATACCTAGGCTGACGGGAAGCCCTAAGAGAGTGGATGCTTTTTTGATGCTTCTCGAAATGTGGGGGATATGAGTGGCGTACTGACTGGGTGATTCCACGGCTGATAGGGGATACTCCTTTTTAAGATATTGTTTGGCGAGTGCACTGAATGACTTTTCTTCCAGGACATGTCGGACGTACCACTTGACCCATGAAGCGATGGTCTTCGATGTTTTTGGCACGCGGCCACGTTTTCTATCCCGTTGTGACAACGTACTCCTTTGCTCACGAGACCAATTCGTTTCGGCCTTACGCGCGTCCTTGGCTGTCATGCCTTCGGTGTCAGGGATGGGATTCGGTGAAAATGTTTCTGGTCGTCTACGCGGGGCCGAAATTGAAAACGAGTGTTTGATACGAGAAGCTCGTTCGCATTCAGCAGCGAGAAACTGTTGAAGTAGGTATCCACTGACCCACTGAAAATCGCCCTGGAAAATATTTCGGACCGCTTGGCTGACTAGATTTCCTAGAGCGGGGTTCGGGGCAAAGATCGTCACAGGTAATGCGACAAATAAAACCTCACCCTGCCTGACTCGATGCTTCAACTCCCGCACTCGGCATTGATGCTCCGGATCGCGGCGCATCTTGCGAAATGCTGCTTGCACTCTTACATCGCGGCAGAGCCAACGTATAAGTTCCCATCTAGCAAACAGGATGCGAGCGAGCTGGGCCACATCAGGGGCTTCCACCGTGTCATGACATGAGAGGGTCCCTTGGTATTGTCTCAGTATAAGCGGCGGATCGAGTGTTGGCATGTGCTCCCCCCTGAGGAGTGATCCCCTGAAGTAATGAGCGCGGGCGACTGCAGGGGGCAGCCATGTCGAACGGGGATCGGCCGTTCCAAGCCCGCGCTATACTTCTACCCTACTGCAGCTGATTTGAAAAGTTTCCGAGAGACTTCTTCAATAAAAAAGGCCCGCCACTTAGTGACGAGCCCTTTCCAGTGTGGGATGCCGCCTTGGACTTTATTTTTTTCTAGTGCCTAACGGCTCAATGTTTTGGAGATTCAACGTAGAGGGGTCGCGAGGCTTCCACTTAACGCCGCCCTTAATGACGATTTCATGGATTTGATGGCCGGATGGTTCGGAAACCCTATTCTTGCTAGATTCTGTATAGTAACGAATGACATGTTTCTCACCATACCGAGAAAGATCGAACCACGTCTCCTTGCCCACGGATATAGCCGCTAGATGAATGCCCTGCCCGGCCAATGACTAGTCCTCTAAGATAGCACCTACCTCAACCGCAACGCGCTTTACTTGCTCAGTAGAAAGAGAAAGAGCCCGTGCGACATCCTGAGCACTGACATGCATTTTCCCTATAGACCGGAGGTAGCGAAGGTGATTATTAACAGCTTCTCGAATAACTGATTTCGGAAGTCTTAAACGGGAAGGCGTGGCGGCTATGGTGTGGACCGAGCCAGTAGAAGTTGCCTCCGTCGAAAATGAGAAATCCTTAGCTACCGCTCTGCTTGGTTTTCCCATGTGTTTCCTTGCCTCCCTTTACCTCTCCTGTACCAGGTATGGCACCGTAGCGTTGTTCATATTCTCGACTTGAATCATGAGTGCTTTTATAAGCCCATTAATCAATCGTGTCGGTACTTCTATCTGCAACATAGGCTCTAATAAGAGCGGCTCACCAGCTTTAACATCGAGCAACTGTTGAGGCCTCAACTTAGGTGGTAATTTTGCGAATGATAGCGCGAATTCATATTCGGTGTGGGAGACCTCTATGAAGTTTGAATAGTAGGCCGATGGCGATTCAGGCTGGACAATCTGTACCTTTGTAGTAACGTGTGGCTTCGTCGGTTCAGCCTCATACTGTTTCACTGATTGTTTCTTTTTACCCATGAGTTATTTTGATATTTTTGCGTTTGACATGAGGCGAGGTGGACAAGGTGAGTATAGCAGGAAGGTACGGGAAAGAAACAAGATCCTTGATAGGGTCAAGATAGTCGCTGTTTAACTTAAATGACAACCAGTATGAGATCACGCCACTTGCGCAACCAGTTGAATTGGAAAGGATAGCGACTGCGTAAACAACGGTGTACTCCCGTGCCCTCCACCAAACTTCGTGGACAACCTTCATGCCTGTTAGTAACCGGTCGAAAGTCCCCGTGGCCGTGAGTCGACTCCACCCACACTTCGGCCGGTGTCCGTCCCTGTAGGTGGTCGTGTGGACGCTCGTGGTTGTGACCAAGTCCTTTCCGTTCGCCAGTGGTTCTTGTTCTTGCCAGGATAAGGCGGGGATCTATGCTGCATAGGCGGTGACTTGTATTGAGAATGATAAGGGGATGGTCCCCTCTGTGGAAAATCCCGTTGGGGTTCTCAACCCACTACTCCGACGCCAACATCCTTCTGCAGTTATCGCCCGAAAGATTTCGAACATTCGTGACCCAGGAACTCCCAGGCCTTCCGAACCGATGCGTAATTTGCGTGAGCACTCGCGTACTCCTGACCGGACGGCGTATACACGATCAGCTGCCACTGCCCTTTGAAGGTTGGCACCCTCACCGCCTCGGCCATCTCCTCCCTTGAGAGGACGACGGTTCGATCAGGAAGAATGTAGTGGAGGAGGAGGTGATTTTCCCGAAGCTCCATCTGGTAGAAACCGGCAAGGGAGGATAGGTAGACCGCAGAAAACATCATGAGGGCCACAAGCACTCCCACTGCAGCACTCCCACGACGGACTCCTGTTAGGCGAGCGTTAGTTAGGAGTTTCATCCTGGACAGCCGGGTTGTCACGCTATGCACCAAGAACCCAACAAACACAGAAAGAGTGGCAAAGAAGACACAGGCGACCGTCGCGCCAGTCGGACTTCCGAACGTCAAAATCACTGAGGTGTCAGCCAATGTAGTCCCACCCTGAACAGCTTGGTGTTAGGTCAGAATTTTATAGTCTCTGAACAATCGCATCGACACCCCCTTTACAAACTTAGCAGATTCTTCTGGTTAGTGAGTTTCGGATGATACAATCGCCTATTGGCAAAACAAGTTCATAACACGTAGCTACTGAGCCTTGGCATGCTCAACTAAAGAACACTCGTGCATATTCGGAGGCAGGAGCTGACGATGAGTAACAAGTTGCAGAACTAGGCAGCGAATGCAACCCCGTGTAGTTCAAAGCGGAGCAGTGGAGCCAACAACGGTTGGATCCCGTGCCCTCCACCAAACCACACGCACTGGAATTATCCATCTAGGTATTGCGGGTATTGCCTCGTGTCCCGGCGATCTTTTCCCACCACATTTCGGGGTGGCCCGGCGGCTCGTTGCAGGGCTCTCTCCTGTTAGCGGCGGACAAAGCACCTCAACAATTTCTTTACTCAGACGATCGAAAGACGACTCATGCCTAGGCGTGGATTCCAGCGTTCACATGGAGATCGATGTCATAACACACGGTTAGCTCTTGAAATCGATGCCATTTGAGCGATCTCGCAGGTGGCCGTACATGCAAACGGTTCCATCTCATAAATTGACAACCTCTCCACCACACCTCTATATTCGTAACATTCCAATAAGCGGTTTTTCCCTATGTCTCGTTGCAATTCGGCGCCACAATTTTTAGTGATGACTTGGCTTGCCCTCTTGTTGATCGGTGTCATCACCGGAGACTTCGTGGAAGACTTGGCGTTTGAACCAACGGAACTGAGTGACTCGGCTGGAACCGTGCCCGCCTCCGAAGAGCCAGACGAGCATGTGCTCATGCCCTCGCCGAGGGTGGACCATGTTGAAGGTGTAGCAGGGCTACCCTTTCCCATGCCTGCTGACGTTCCCGCTTCGTCACTTGAACCCGGCATATCTCGAGTGTTCCAATTGCCGTGCTCCTATCAGAAGGAATCTTCTCGACCACGCCCTCCCGGCTCAGTTCAAGTCCTCCGTATCTGATCCGCATCGCTTGTCTCCATTCATAGGTCTGGTCGTCAAAACAGCGACCGGGTGAACCTTGTTGTCTTTCATGGAGGCCATCATGCGATCAATTTCTCTCTGCGCACGAACATCGTGTCCCTATCTGGCGCTCGGCATGTGATTCGTCCTTGTCGCTTTCGTCTTGCATCTCACGACGGGTCATGCGGCTTCAGCAGGCGAGGGGACTGCCGATGCCGGACTGGTGCTCATCGAGAACACAGAGGTTCGGGGTCTCATTC
>DAISKX010000135.1:0-8223 GCA_036820725.1 Nitrospiraceae bacterium | reverse complement strand
AGGTCTCGCAGAAGGTATGGGAAAGGTAATGGACGAGACGGTCGTCACGAGGACCGGCAAGACCGACAAGGTAGCCGGGTATACCTGTGAGATCTACCGCAGCAAAGATACCTCCGACGGTAGTACTGGAGAAATGTGCGTGGCGAGAGAGCTGGGCAATGCCGCGATGTTCGGTCTGACCGGGTCCGAGGCCGGCCGCGACTCGGTGTTCCCACGATGGATGAGAGACATCTTTAAGGACGGTGGATTTCCCTTACGCGGAACTGATCGCGATGCCAACGGCAAAGTCGAGTCGCGGTGGGTCGCGACCAAGGTGGAGAGAAGACATTTGAACGACAGTCTGTTCGTCGTTCCGCCTGGGTATGCCAAAATTGACATGGCATCAATGATCAAACAGATGCAGCAGGCTCAGGATGAGCAGAACATCCCTACTCACGAATCGGGCAAGGCCGGCAACGAAAAGGTCGGCCCTCAAGACGATCTCGATATGGATGCCCTGATGAAGCAATTCGGTGATGCCATGAAGAAACAGGGCGAGGGAAAGTAGAAGTATCTGAAGCTGGAAAATGGAGAACACTCGGCGGCGTCCATAGGGATTTCAAGACACGGGGCGCTCACCGTCTTGCGCCCGTGCGCAGACTTGAGGCGACTTCTTCGTCGCCTCGCGCACCTCATTATGCTTCGCGCCGTGAACCTCGCACCCGTGCGCAAACTTGAGACGATTTATTCATCGTCTCGCGCACCTCATGAACAATGCGGGCTCGAAGAAGATTGAAAACCTTTCTTGTAGCGAAACCGCTCCAGACCGCCCTTCGAACCCCGTTGACAGAGTTTTTCAACAAGCGTAGATAAGAAACTGCGGCCCAATTTTTACGGTGAGGGGGACCGGACAGACCGCGCGGCTGTCAGCTAAATCCCCTGTCGATTCCGAGGAGAAAGGAGGGTGGACTTGATGGATGAAATGACGCCACCTGGCCTCAAAGGCCCGTCGAGCAAAAGACGGGCTTCTCGTCGGCCACGTTAGCCGGTACTCGATCGGCTGTGCCTCTCGGCACTCAGGACACACTTCACATCACTGCATGTCTGCGTCCGGCCGATTGCTGGAGATTCCCTCATTGAGGTGATGCTCTTATGGAGATAACTGGCCTCTTTCCGACGCGGAGGCTTCTGCTGCTTTACTCGTATGGGTCATGAAGGGCCGTGACATATCCATATGCGGTCGGCGTCCCAAGCGCCACGGACGGGCTCTCCCCCCAGAGGAGAGCCCGTGTCGTATGGCGCGTCTTGCCGACCGTGGATCTGATCGTAGGGCCGAATTTCCTGTTGACAGCATTTTCGTATGGGAGTAAGACAGAAATCGTAGTCTGCAATATGGTTGTAGGTTGCTCGCGCGTGAACAGCGGACCCGTTTGAATACCTCGTTAATCCCTCAACCGAGGAGGTTCAACATGGAAGAGCTGACTCCACCGGACCATGACCGCCCGCCGAGGTAAGGGCGGGCTTCTCGTCGGTCGTGCTAAGCGTCCTTCAAAATGGCATTGCCTCATGGCACTGTATCAACAGGATAACAGCCATCTACGAGACTGAAGAACGCGAAGGCACGAGGAACACAAGCGCCTGGGACAAACTTGTCTCCCCCGATGAGATTTCTGATAGACCTTCACCTCGAACGGGGCTTCGGCTTCACACAATTTACACATAGCTCGGCGTCCTAAGCGCCATCCACGGGCGACCTCCCACCGTAGTGCAAGGTCGCCCGTGCTGTTTTTTGTGCCGACGTTTGTTACCTTGCCTCCATCCTGATTCGAGACCAATCAATCGCGATCACGCCAGTGATGGAGGTGAAGGATGTCTCTTTTCAATCGAGCCATGCGAGGAGAGTTTGTCGATCCTACCACGTTCTTGGGGGCGGTTTTTTATGCGCTCCTGTTCGCGATCGTCGCCTGGTTCTTGGCTAGAGCGGTGCGCTTGACGGTCCGTCGATTTCAGCATCTTCTGATCGACCGTACGGTGTCGACGTTGTTGATACGGTTGGGGCAACTCGTCATCTACGTGATGGCGGTGATTTTGTATACCCATGCCATTCCGCAATTGCGGTCCATCGGGACTGCTCTGCTGACGAGTGCCGGGGTGGCTTCGGTCCTCTTTGGACTCGCCGCGCAAAGCACGCTCAGTAATCTGATTGCAGGCTTTGCCCTCCTCCTCTACCAGCCATTCGAACTCGGAGACAGGGTTCAACTTTCAGCTCCAACAGGCCTTGAAACGGGAATCGTCGATGAGATGACGATGGGGCATATCATCGTCCTGACCGATAACGGCCGACAGATAGTGGTGCCGAATAGTGTGGCGATGAGTCAGGTCGTGATCAAATTGACGGTCTGACTGCGAGCGGATCGAAGCGAGGGTCAGATTCGATCAGGAAAATCCGAAATGATTCCGTCGAGACTCAGCGTCTTCATCTTCTGGATGTCGTCAGGAGAGTTGACGGTATAGGCGAACACCTGCAACCCGACGTTGTGGTAGGTTTGGATCAATCGCGGGGTGACGGTGCGGTAATGGAGGCCGACATGCGATGCGCGGAGGGCCACAGCGTCTGCAAGAGGATCTTTCGGCAGATGCTCGTCCATGAGCATCATCATCAGGGCGCTCGGTTCCACCTGGCGGACTCGCATCAATTCCTCCGGCAGAAAAGACGCATAAATCAAGGATCCGGTAAACCCGAGTCGTTTTACGATTGAGGTGGCCTCAGCCCCGATCCCTTCCACCTTCAATTCGAGGATCATGCCCACTTTTCCGGTTGCAACCTCCAGGGCTTCCTCGAGGCTGGGTATCCGCTGCCAGTCCCCTGCATTGAGCCGTTGAACCTGCTCCAGCGCCATCTCCGCGACCGGGCCGGTCTTATTGGTGGTGCGGTCGACGAGGTCGTCGTGCAGCAGAATGAGATGGCCGTCGCCGGTTTCTCGCACATCGACTTCCACCATGTCGATACGGAGCGACCATGCTTTCCAAATAGCGGCAAGGGTGTTCTCAGGGGCGTGGCCGGCAAGCCCGCGATGGCCGACTCGGAGAATGGGGAGGATCGGTCACCTCCTATCCGATGGTACCACCCTTCGTGTCTGCGTGCATGATGCGATCGTGAGGAAGGGGCTTTCTTTTGGTCGGCTACTCTCCTACCATATTTGCTATATGTCTGAGAAGAAGATTTCCACACGACGGCTCTATGGCGGGACGCGGCGACGGCGAAAACCCGCCGGCGCGTCGACCGGCATGCTTGCCACAGACCTGCAATCGGGGGCGCCGTCGGCGGCGGTCGCCGAGTTGCACCGGACGATTAGTGAACAGGGGGGACAGGTCCTGTCAGCGTACCGTGAACCCTATGGCGGGCATTGGCTCGTGTTGGCTGCGTTGCCCATCGAGATGGTGGAGCCGACTCCCTATCAGCGAAACCTGTCAGATACGCATGTCCGTAAATTGGAGGGAGTGATCGGTAAGCTCGGCCGCTTTCTCGATCCGATCATTGCCGTCCGCGCGCAGAGTATGGATGCCGAATCACTTTACTGGACGCCCAATGGTCACCATCGGCTCTCGGCCATGCGCACGCTGGGGGCCAAGAGCATCATCGCCATTGTCGTCCCGGAGGCCGCTGCCGCGTATCAGATTCTCGCGCTCAATACCGAGAAGGCGCACAACCTCCGAGAAAAAGCGCTCGAAGTCATCCGGATGTATCGCGAATTGGCGAAGTTGGACGACTCGACTGAAGAAGGCTATTCCCTTGAATTTGAAGAACCGGCATTGATTACGTTGGGGCTCTGTTATGAGGAACGTCCCCGCTTTAGCGGAGGAGCCTATCATCCGGTGTTGAAGCGGGTGGATTCATTCTTTTCGAAACCATTACAGGACGCCATAGCCGTACGTCAGGCCCGTGCCAAGGGCCTGCTGTCTCTGGATGACGCCATTGTCAAACAGGTAGAGGCGCTCAAGGCCAAGGGATTGACGAGTCCGTACTTGAAAAGTTTCGTCGTCGCGCGGGTGAATCCGGTCCGCTTTCGCCCCAAGGATGCCGAGCCTCTGACATTTGACGATGCGATCGAACGCATGCACAAGGCAACCATGAAATTCGACCCTCAAAAGATCAAGATGGACGATGTGGCTCGTACGGGAGGCGCACCGGATGAGAGCGAGTGAGGGCGCCTCGGCTCATATCCCGGAGGATGAATGGCGTTGCATGCTCGCTCAAGGAGGGAACCATGCGGGTGCACGATGTGATGACCGCCGGTGTGCTGACAGCAAAGAAGAGCGATACTGCTCGTTCCGTGGTGATTAAGATGCTCAGTCGCCGCTGTGGCGCCATTCCTGTGACGGACGATGACGGCCATCTCCTCGGCGTGGTGACGCTCCGGGACGTCTTGCTTCAGCTCTATCCGAATTACGGTGACTATATTCACGATAATGTCCACAGCCGCGATTTCGTCGAAATGGAAGATGGGTACGCTGAGGTATTGGGTCGCAAAGTCGAAGAGATCATGAGTCCACAGCCGCTCACCGTCGGGCCGCATGACCCGATTCTGCAAGCCGCGTCGTATATGGGTTTAAAACACTTCAGACGGATTCCGGTCGTGGCAAACGAAAAGCTGGCCGGGATGGTGAGCATTGGAGACATCAATCGGGGCCTGTTTTTTGAGCGGGATCGTTCGGTCTAGCCGGGCATCCCGCAACAGCCGCTCGTCATTCGGGTTGCGACTCTGAAACAGCGGGCCTTACAATGCGGATTCGGTCAGAGGTCGGATCTCATGTGCCCTGCAGACCTTCAAGGAGGATGTCATGAGTCTCGCGGACAATAAATGCGTACCTTGCCGGGGCGGCGTCCCGCCGCTTCCGCAGGACAGGGCTCAAGCGCTTCTCAAAGAGTTGGGCCGCGGCTGGACGCTGAACAAAGACGGCCATCTCGAGCGACTCTATACTTTCAAGGACTTCGCGCAAGCCCTCACGTTTGTCAACAAGGTTGGGGCGGTGGCGGAAGCGGAAGGCCATCATCCGGATCTTTACCTGGCCTGGGGAAAATGCAAAGTGGAGATCTGGACTCACAAGATCAATGGATTGACCGAGAGCGACTTCTATATGGCTGCGAAAGCCGACCGGGCATTTGAACCGTTTCGGGACGGCGCGGTCTGAACAGCTCTTGTCCTCTCGGTATTGCACGAGAAGGCCAGCATCGTGAGTAATCAGAAGATACCGGTAGCCCTGGTCAACATGCCGTTCAGTTATTCGAAGTACCCGTCTATCCAGTTGGGTACGCTCTCCGCCCTGCTCAAATCCAAAGGGGTGGGCGTTGAATGCCATCACCTCAACGTGCGGTTCGCACATAAAATCGGTGTGCCGCTATACGAATTGATTTGTGAAAAGCGCGCGCTGTTTGGCGAGTGGCTGTTTTCCTACCTTCTCTTCCGCGATAACCCGAAACGTGCCGAATATCCGATGACGTTCAAACCCCTCTTCGAACAGATCTCACAGCAGACCGGCCACGGCCGCTCTTATTTTGAAGACATGGCGACTCGAATTGCCCCTCAGTTTCTGACTTGGGCGATGACGGCCATCGATTGGGGGCAATATCGAATCGTGGGGTTTACCTCGACCTTTGATCAGAATGTGGCCAGTCTCACCTTGGCGAAGTTGATCAAGGACTTGTATCCGGACGTCCGCATCGTGTTCGGCGGGGCCAACTACGACGGGGAAATGGGACTGGAATATTTTCGTGCCTTTCCATTCATCGATCATGTGGTCGTCGGCGAGGGCGAAGATACTTTCCCGGCGCTTGTGGCGCAGCTCATGGCCGGAGATGACGGGCTTTATCCAAAGGGCGTTACGTACCGGGAGAACGACCGGATCCGTTTTGAGCCGAATCCCGCGCTCTTCACCGATTTCGTCAGGACCGGCCCGCCGGATTACGACGACTATTATCACTTATTGGCGGAGCTTGGCGCTGATTCACACATGGGTCTCGATCGCATCCTGCTCTACGAGGGCTCGCGTGGATGTTGGTGGGGCGAGAAGCATCATTGTACCTTCTGCGGTCTGAATGCGCAGAGTATGAAGTTCAGAGCCAAGTCTGTAGAACAGGTGGCTCGGGAGCTGGCCTCACTCTCCAGCCGGTACGACAGCTCGCGGTTTCGACTGGTCGATAACATTATCGATATGAAATACATCGAAAACCTCTTCGGCAAATTCGCGACGGACCGATGCGACCTGGACGTCTTCATCGAAACAAAAAGCAATCTCAACAGGCATCAAATACGGACGCTGGCGGTCGGCGGGGTGAAATGCATGCAACCGGGTCTGGAGAGCCTGAGCCAGAACCAGCTTCACGCTATGGATAAGGGTGTCACTCCGATCCAGAACATCGTCTGCCTGAAATGGAGTTTTTACTATCGGATCGTGGTCTCATGGAACGTGCTCCTGGGATTTCCGGGTGAAACCAACGAGGACTATCAACGGCAGATTCAACTCATTCCCTCCCTTTTTCACCTGCAACCTCCCGAAGCGACAGGTAAGTTCTGGTTGGAACGATTCAGTCCTTACTTTACCCGTCCCCACGAATATGGCGTGCGGATCACGGGACCTGGCGCCGCGTACGAGTATGTCTATGATTCACGACAGGTAAACCTCACGAAAGTCGCCTACGACTTCGAATATGAGCTGGATAACTGGAACGTCGATCCTCACATGTATCAGGAATTGATTGCGGTGGTGGAAGAATGGCAACGCCGGTTTTCGTCTCCGGAAAAGCCGTTTTTGTATTTCTCAAAAGCTATGACGTACGTCACCGTCTACGACGGGAGAAATCCCGCTTCCCCCACTCGGGAACGCTTCGACCGACCGGCAGCCGTCATCATCGAGCTGTGTAATGAGGCGCCGAAGTCCAAAGAGCAGATTCTCGCGGCAGTTCAGACGCAATCGTCCGAAACAATCGGACAAGGTTCAGCGATCGACGCCGCGTTGGATCTGTTGACGAGGAAGGGAATCCTCTACGAAGAACGGGGGAAATACTTCACGCTCGCGATTCCGGAACACCCGTACTACTGAACGGTCCAGTCACTCGTCAAACGTCATACGTCAAACGGTTCTGAGAGTTGCTATACGTTCGTATGCTTGACGGTTGACCTTTGACGAATGACGGGCTCTCTCCTACATCGTCCTACATCGACAACTTGTCGGCCACATTCCGCATTTGCACACCGTGCACCAGCGAGGCTCCGCCGCGGATCGCACATGCCACATGGACGGTTTCTGTCATTTCTTCCGTATTAGACCCCTTCTCGAGACAGGCCTGCGTATAGGCATCAATACAATACGGGCATTGCACTGCATGTGCGACCCCGAGCGCAATGAGAGCCTTCTCACGTTCCGTGAGCGCGCCTTCCGCGAACACGGCGCTGTAATAGCTCATGAACTTGTCCCAGAGATCTTTATTCCCTTTGCCCATGTCGGCGAATTTGCCCAGATCGTGCGGGTGGTAATACGTGTCCATCGTTCACTCCTTTGTTGGGCGGATAGACCTGGGTGTGCGAAAAGCAGGAACAACACCGATGCCGGCGTTGCCGGCTATGCATTTCCAGGCGGGTCAGGCTCGACGTCCGTAAGGATCTGCGAAAAGCGATGGCCAACGATATCCGTCACTTTGGACATGAGCTGTGTGATTTCTTTCCATTCGTCAGGCCCAAGATCCTGCTTAATCTGCGGATGGAGCGCCCATTCCGCATTCACGAGTTTGCCCTTACGGCTGACGTTCACACGAAGCAATTCGACGTCCAGCACGTCGTGAGAGGGCGTTTGCTGTCCAGGTTTATCCGGTGGTACGTGGCTTGCCATGTCTCGAGTGCTCCTTGTTCCCGGTGGTTGTCGGATCATATCGCATCATCGTCCGCACTGTATAGGGTGACGTCTTCTGCATGCAACGCCACAGCCGGTCAGGCGTTCGATGGGGCCGAGTGAGGGCAACCCACTAACCCGCATTGTTCATGACGGCTTCTACCCTACCGCAGGGGATGTCCTGATGATCAGAAAGCCGGAATCTAATGAGGGTGTCCCACTCTCGCACCACGATCCATCGAGTGGTGCTCGACCTCGGAAGCGTGGAGGCGACGCGCCGAGCCCTGAATCGACGCGGCCAGGCTGGGGGGTGCCGCTCAGTTGGTCGACATCCTGTTCAAGGATACCTCACCTCAT
>DAISKX010000134.1:0-8251 GCA_036820725.1 Nitrospiraceae bacterium | reverse complement strand
TATTTGGAACTTGGCTCGGCCCTAAATCACATCCATTTGTATGGGCAAGGCAGGGACGACGCCCATGCTGATGCACCTGCAGGCCCCTGCCTATCCTGGTTTTTTAACTACTTCCCGCTCCCCTGAGCGAGTTGCTTGATCGTGGTGGCCGTGCCCATGTCAGACGCTTCGATGCGCACCTGATCGCCCTCTTTGAAGTTACAGTCCCCCCCGCCGACCTGGAAGCCGGAGCCTTTCGCCACATCTTCCTTCGCTTTCGGATCGGTCGTGCCCACGACATCTTTCATCCTACTGGGATCTTGTGACAAGGCTCCCATCTCCTTCTGGGTGCCGCTCTCGCCAAGCTGTTTCATCATTTCTTGCTCCGAGATGGCCCCTCCCCCACGTTTACCGGCCTGCTGTTCCATGAAGGGAGTGGGGGAAATCTCCTGGTGTTCTTTGGCGCTTTCTTGTCCGGTGGAGAATTTGGTGCCCTGTCCTCCCGCACAAATTTTATTGGTGTCCTTCGTCACCCGCAGGCTGATCTCCTGACCGCGGTCGCCTTGGATGGAATATTGTTCCCCCTGAATTTTGGTGATCTTTCCCACGACAATATCCGGGCCCCCCATAATGACATTCGAGGATTGACTCCCGGACCCGAGTCCGACGCCCTGCTGCCCTTGTTCATCGCTGGCCTCCCCCTTCGCCGTGCCATCAGCGGCTACCACCCTGGGGATTGCGATGCTAAGCGCACATGCGAAAACTACGAAGGACAATGGGATTGTGTGTTTCATGGGACCTCCTTTATGTGGATGTGAAGCGACCCTGACCCATTCATTATAAAGAGCGCATGCATGAGCGGCCCCTCGGTACACCCTTTGCGGACGAAATTGAGGTCAGGAAGATTTTCTCCTTCCTTCGATGAAGAATGACCGGAGGCATACTAATCCACCCCAAAATGGCCAATTTCCAGGTCAGAGCCTTTCCTGATCTTCGGCTTTCACGGTGCAAGAAAACTGTGACCCTCAGTTACTTTAATCGCAAGCTGTCCAGCCCCCTCGCAATTGGGACAGATCCCCCGGTCCAAGTAGACGTAATGTTCGAGAAGATCTTTTTTTGATAGGTAGCTGAGGCATCGAGGGACACAGAGGACATGGCACCCTTTCGCGAGCGACTCTAACAGGAGCGTGGCGTGGTAATGTTGCGGACAGTAGAATTGATCTGTCGATTTATAGCGCCGGATTCCCTTCAAGATGAGACAGTCGCCTGATGAGCATTTCTGCATGACCATCCTTCACCCCTGGTAGCATATCAGCGCCGCAATAATTGGTTCCCTGGGAAAATACCTAGTTCCAGCGCGAGAGGCTCCTAGCTTCGCAAGGCCCAAGAGGGGTCATTGACGCGGCCTCTCATGGGGTATAGGGTGAGTATGACGTTTCAGCTACGCTGACTTCCCATCTCTCGCGCTCCCCTCCTTCCTGCGCGCCAGATTCTTCGGCCATCGCGGCTTCAACGCCAGAGTCGCCTGTCCTCATGAATGGAGGCTTTTGTCATCCAGAGGACAGATCACTCTTTTTCCTCTCCGTACAATCCTGTCTTATGGGGGCAGCGATGGAAAGGATGCATGTCTCAGCCACAAGCCTCGGAACGGCACAATCTGATCTTAGCTTCCCTCTCGAAGGCCAACTATGCGGGGCTTCACCCGCACTTAGAGCATATGGTCATGGCACAGGGAACGGTCCTGTATGAGGCCGGGGCCACCATCCGACACGTCTATTTTCCGAGAACGGCACTCATCTCCCTGGTCGGACTCACGGCGCAGGGACAAGGGACCGAAGTCGGCATGATCGGGGACGAGGGCTTTCTTGGAGTTCCCATCGTCTTTGGGGCACGGACCCAGCAGTATGCCGCCACCGTGCAAATGGCTGGCACAGTCGAGAAGGTGGGGCTCCATGTGCTGGAGGAGAAAAATGGGAAAACGCCTCTCTCTGATGTTCTGCGACGGTACGCCATGATTCAGCTTGGCCAAATTAGTCAGTCCGCCATTTGTAATCGGTTCCATTCGCTCACCCAGCGGT
Source organism: Nitrospiraceae bacterium (assembly GCA_036820725.1). Classification (GTDB taxonomy): domain Bacteria; phylum Nitrospirota; class Nitrospiria; order Nitrospirales; family Nitrospiraceae; genus DASSBQ01. Next base: position 6,194 of record DAISKX010000134.1, on the reverse strand, counting down.
TGTGTCGCTGGCTTCTCACGGCGGCCGATCGGGTGGGGACCCCTCGACTGGAGCTGACGCAGGAGTATCTCTCTCAAATGATCGGAGCCCGCCGACCCGCCGTGGCGACAGTCGTGAGCCGATTACAGAAGCACGGGCTGATCACCTGTAAGCGCGGCTGCGTGGTCCTGGTCCAACGCGCGGGGTTAGAAGCAGCGGCTTGCGAATGCTATGGTCTTGTGAAGAATGAGATTGAGGCATTTCTCCGGGGTCCAGACTTTACGAACCGTGCGAAGCGCTAGTGGAGGCACGGCATGAGCACCGAGGTCTATGTCGAAGGATTTCCGCCCTCTGTTACAGAACAGGAGCTGAGGGATTTGTTCTCCGAGTGTGGCACGGTGTTGTCGATTCAGATGGCGACGACCGTTGAGGGACGCTCCCTCGGTTTTGCCCGAGTGCAGTTGGGCGTTGCGGAGGCAGCGGAGCAGGCCATTCGGACGCTCCATCATGTCAAACTGGGGGGTTGTACCCTGCTGGTCTATCGCGGGTACCAGGTCAGCCCGAATGGGTGGTCGAAACCAGAAGCAATATAAACTCCCCAAAGCCAGGCGCTATTGCCCATGTGTTCATTAAGAGTGACAACAGCCCGTAGCGAAAAGAGAATTCGCGCTCAGTCCGCCAGCCAGGCTGGAGGGTCTGTCCTTTTTCATTTAGGTTCCCTCCAGCTTCCCGCCCAGGCAGACAGCATCGCCGCGTCCGAATGTGTGCATGACGCAAATGACCGTGCACGGCCTGGGATGACATGAACGCTCAGAATGCGGGCCTCCAATGCCCCTATTGCCCCACGCTCATGCTATTCGTGCGCCACGTGCGGCATGGACAGTCCGTCGAATGGCTGTGTCCAGCGTGCAGAACCCTCAAAGTCCGGCCCATCCAAACAAGAAGAAGTCAGCAACCAGGGGGATCTTTAGGGGAGAGGCCTGTCGGACGCGGGCATCGGATGGGGACTCTTTGAGGCGCAACCGGGAGCGCCCTCGCTAATCATGTAGCACCACATTCAGGAGCGAGCTGTGTACCCTTAGAGTGCCGTTGTAATCCACGAAGCCTAATTTCCGAAACTTGTTCATGAAGTAATTGACCCGAGGCCGTGTGGTCCCGATCATGTCGGCGAGCATGTCCTGACTCACATGGGGAATGGTCGGCTGGGGTTTCCCTTTCTTCCCAAAATTCGCCAGTAACAGCAGCACCCGCGCCAATCGTTTCTCGCTTGAATTAAACAACTGATCCACCAAATCTTCTTCCACCCGTAAGCTGTGCTCTAAGACATATTGTAAGAACAGCCGAGAAAAGGTGGGGTCATTCTGCAGGACCTTAAACATTGTCGGCTGAGCGATGCGTAAGACGACGGCATCTTCTAGGACTGTCGCAGTCATGCTCCGGACGGTGTGCCCGCTAAGGCATTGTTCGCCGAAAAAGTGTCCCCCTTCCAGAATGCCAACCACGGCCTCCTTGCCCTGGGCTGACAAGACGGTGAGTTTTATCTTCCCCTGTTGCACATAAAACACCGCGTCCGCCTGATCTCCTTGCGAGAAGATCGTATCTTTCTTTGCGCAGGTCAAAAGTTTTTTGCCGGGTCCCGTGTGTGTGAGGAAAGCTTGGGAGTTGAACCCCTGACGTGGTTTTCGTGCCATGGCATCATCTCTGAGGATTGGAGAAGGCGTTACACGACTGACATTTTATCATCGCGCTTTTGCCCTTGCCAACTTCGATTGACATCAACCGACTACACCTCACCCGCATAGGGTGCTCAATTAGACCACCGTAGTTCCCCCAGGCTCTGCCCCACTGGTCTCTTTAGGTAGTGCCTTCGGCTGGGGGCCATGGGATATTTTCAGAAAGCGCATCGCCCGCCACGTATCTTCCGGTGATCTGTGCAATAACGTGGGGCAGTGTATGGGCCCAGTCTTTCGTGACGAATCGTGAAGCCCCCGCTGCTTGCATGGCTTCCTGTATGACTAAGCCTTCTTCCGAAGAGACGCCAATCACATGAATGCCGGGATGGACTCTTTTGATCCGTCTGGTTGCCTCCACGCCCCCGAGACGCGGCATCCTCACATCCATGATAATCACTTGAGGGACCAGAAAGAGTGCCATCTCGATGGCTGAGCTCCCATCAGCCGCCTCCCCGATAACCGATAAATCAGCTACCGAATCGAATAACTTGCGTAGAGCTCGGCGGAAGGGTTCAAAATCATCGACGAGGAGAATGCCAACGGGCTTAGTTGCAGAGAAAAGTGCCGGATTGCCCAGAAATCACCATGGGGTTGCCAAAAACCAGTACTTCATTCTATGCCTTATCTTCGTGGCTGAATGTTCAAAATAAAACGGTAGTTTTACAAATACGTAGCCGGATCAAAGTCCAGGCCCCCCTTTTTTGTTTTTCAGAAAAATCTGGCGAACCTAACACGCGGGTCCTATGTATGCCTGTTTGGGGGTGTAAGATGACAGCGCAAGGCTATCCCCCCGTGGATCGACTAATGCTGTTGCAGGCGTTATTACAGTGTTAGAAAAAGAACTCATACCATACCAAACGTCACCAAAAGAGCGTATACTAACCCAACGCCAAGTTACTTAAATGCCGCGGGAGAGAAGGGATGGCCCGTTTTTACTGCATTTGAGCCATCCCTTGAAGAGCACTCTTAATCAGCGGGCCGTAGGTTCGACCCCTACACGGTCCACCACTTCTTGACTTTAGCTTTTTCAATCAGCGGGATTCCCTCGTTACCACCGCTCCCTCGCTCCCGAATTTGGTAGCCTGTCAGCCTTCAAGAGAGGCCATGCAAAAGGCCGGCGTGGTTGGTAAGCCGGATATGCTCTTTCTCACTTAGAGCATGGAAAGCCTCCAGCCGATCAGCTGGTGCAATATCGTAACTGTGCGAGTCCGAGTGTGACGCGGAGCACACAGGAGTAAGTGGTAAAGCATCGCTCGCCTTCCTGTCATTGGTGCCAACTTGGTGCCAAAACACGCTGACACACCATGACCCATCATGAGCTGTGCCATTACGAATCTTCCTCTTTCCCTGATGATTGCTGTTGCTGAGTATCCTGAGGTAGGTCTCCTTGAACACTCCTGAGCCGGGTGCTAGGTCTAGCTAGAACACGACTGGGGGGCGTACCCCATCAAGTGGCGAAGATTGTAGAGTTCGAGGGAATGATGTCTGTGTGAGTGGTTGAAGATCGTGCGAATTGTACCGCAGTACTGACGTTCGCTTCGCAGAATTTTCAGGCTGTCGCACGAGCGACAGCTACCTATCACGCCCTCAATGGATTCCCCGAGCATTATTCCTCGGCGTCCTCCTCTGGCAGCTATTGACCCTCACCTTCTTTGGATGGGCCATCGTATCCTCTGCCATGGCGGGGTCGCTTGCCGGGGTACGCTGAATGCTGCCTTTACCGCTAGCATAGGTCTACTAGCCGCGTTTATGATTGCCGATAAGATCTTCAAGGAGTATTGACCTTGAGCGAAATCATGTCTTGTATCCTCTTTAGCGCCCAGCTCTTCACATTGATAGTGTGCTCTATGTTTTGCCTTCCTAATCGTTTCTAGGAAAGGTCACAATGATCGACGTAAAGATTGAGTTGCGTCAGAAAGGCGATGTGTGGGAACAAGTGGCCTGTACAGTGGAACTTCGTAATCGACATGTTCCTGTGTTGGATATTCCAGCAAGAGAGGACGAGACGTTTCCGACGAAGGAGCAGGCTATCGAAACTATGAAAGAGCGTGTGACCTTTGAGCTTCAACAAAACCATCGACACGAGTCGGGCAGCGACGTTGGATGGCAGATCAAGATACATCCCACGACATCTGACGTCGGGTAAAATCATCGGTTGCGAGAGTGTCCCATGAGCCATCAGTCACTTCCTTTTTTGTATTCTATACAAATCCACACTACTTTTGTCTCGGCGTCCACCTCAGTTATCAGCCACCGCCCCGGCTGTTACAAATCGAGAGCAAGCCTGGGCCAGGGGGTTAAGTCCCAGGTGTTATATAGGTGTTAGCGGGGACGAAAAGGAGACGGATATGGGGGGAAGTGGAACCAAGAGAAACAAATGACTTTTCTCGTATCCATGCGGCTGAAGCGGGGATTGGCCAAGTCGTCAAGGACTTGAGCAACCCCTTTCCACTGATTCGTAAACCGCAGGTCGTGATGCGATTTCCTCGGTTCAGCTTCGTGCATCGCCTACTACTAAGCTGGCATGTCGGCTGTCATATCATAAAGAGTACTTCTGAGTGAACATGGTCCCATTAAGTCGCCAAAACTATAAAATGCCCTACCGGGGAAGCTCAGGTTTATGGTGCCCCACCGAAGGGAGATCCCTATGCAGTTCATCTTCCTCATCGCACTTATTAGTATCGAGATGAGCCTGGGCTGCGTCCGCTATCCCAAAGAGGTCGAAACCAATCCGGCAGTCAAAGCGCAACAGTTCCCGGCGGGAAGCTTTGATGGCAAGGTGAAGGAGTATGCGGAGGAGTTATTAGAGCAGGGATGCAAGATCTTTCGGTTTGATACATTCGGCAGCGAGGCTTTTTGGGGTGACAAATTGCGCCTGCACGAGGCCATTGCGGGAAAAGACCTGGGTGGGATAGGGTCCAGGCCTGACGCCCAAGGACGCGCTGGCCCTCGGTCTGAAAGTCGATGTCGCCGCCGTTCCCCGCACCCTCATGGAAGTGCTCAAAGCCGCCTCGGTGAGTCTGGAGAAGCCGGAAACCACGCTGGTCCTCCTGCGGGCCAATGCTGTGGCGGGCATCACGGGCGTGTTTGACAAAGACGAGCGCCTGAGCGGCATCGGGATTCAATGTGCGTTCTGTCATTCCACCGTCGATGATTCGTTCGCGCATGGCATTGTCGCCGATTGGATGGTTGGCCCAACCGAGACCTTAATGTCGGTGGCATTGTGGCGCTCGCGCCTACCCTTCAACCGCCGATGGAGGTGCCGGCAAAGATGTCTTCTCATTTTAGAAGTGCACAACGGGCGGCATATTCACATAGCTCGTCGGAAGCACCTTAACAGGATTCTATAACGGAACATCCATCGCAACACGTATAGATACTGCCGTCACGGCTGCGGGGTTTACAGCGTTCTATATGTGAATTCTATGCCGGGAATTATGACGCCAGCACAAGCCCATGTTTCCGATGACGTGTTCCTAAGATGCTGCGGCGGCAGTCAGAGGGATCGTCCGGGTGGAGGGGGGGCTGCCTACCTTCGGTAAGTCGTCGGTCCAAGCTCTCTTACACTTCTCTTGATCATATCGATGCATCTGCTTCGCGGACAGACGAACTTTATGAAGATGCTGTGGAAAATCAATAGTGTGTACAATCCAAACCTGCAACTGGCTGATCACCGGCACGTTCCGCTCTAGCCGGCGCATAGAACGATCCGAAAGCGATTGTATATTCCGCCCTCGAAAGGACGGCAAAGCCGCGCGTTCGATGACTCGACCGAACGGTTCGAAGCGGCGACGCGTGCCGCTGGCGGAACGTAACTTCGGACGTCGACTACCAAATCCTCAAGGGAACGGTACCCCTTAACGATTGACAGCCTCCATTATGGCTCCGATTTCGCCCTCTCCCAATTCACCATTTTTCTCGGGAAGCTCGTTGAAATCCTCTCGGATCACTTTCAGCGCATACCGTTCGGAATCAATCTCACTCGCCGTCCGAATCCCCAAGCGCCGGAATATTGGTATTGGGGGACACCATCCCTGCACAGCGTGTTGGAGCAGAAATCCAGCCACAATCGCAGGAAGCACGAACAACCGCCGATCCACAAAACTCCCCTAGGCCGAGTCCAAGTAAGGAGATAGAAGCAGCATTGGCCTCAAGTAACCGTTCTACGTCCCACTCTCGATGCAGTTCCTCTAGGTTGATCTGATCTTTTCCTTTGCCCGCAAAGTGCGCGATATTGCACTCGGTCTGCCGGTGGATACGGTCATTGAACGCCTCATCGGTATTTACTGAACGCGAGTCGTTGTCGTTGGTATCATGGTTAGTCTCCTTCCCGAGTTTTAGTTCAAGCAGTAAGGGAACCCGGGGGAGCTATCTCTTTTATATGAAGGAGTGGATGAAGATGCGCCGCCACCGGGTGTGGACGTGTCTATTTGGAACTTGGCTCGGCCCTAAATCACATCCATTTGTATGGGCAAGGCAGGG
>DAISKX010000133.1:0-8260 GCA_036820725.1 Nitrospiraceae bacterium | reverse complement strand
CTATTGAAAAGTCTTTCTCGGTGACCTTATCGCCTTAGGGGCCTACAATCTCTTTTTCCTGGCTGCCATATATATGACAGATCGTATCGCAATTCCGAACTATGTACCATGGCGGTTTCAGGCGCTGCCTTTTGCGGTAAAGTTGCTGCTCTTTGTCCTACTGGTCGATTGCAGTGCCTATTGGTTGCATCGCTTGTGGCATACCCGGGCGCTGTGGCGCATTCACAAGTGGCATCACTCTCCGACTTATATGTACTGGCTCGCCGGTGTCCGGGCCAGCTTGCCGCAGGTCATCATGGCAGGCTTTCCGTTCGTGATCTGGCTGCCGCTCCTCAAGCCGGTTCCTCCGGTGTTCTTTATGTTCTACTCTCTCTTCTTGATCGTCACGAATAACTGGATGCATATGAATGTCACGTGGCGATCGCGATGGCTGGAATGGATCTTGGTCACGCCCAGATATCATCATGTCCATCATGGAGATGATCCGGCACTGTACATGCGAAACTTTGGAGTGGTGTTCACATTTTGGGACCGGTTATTCGGCACCTACACCAATCCCGAACTCATCAAGAAGGATATTCGATTCGGGATTGGCGAGCCGGCCAGTCAGATCCGGCTGGCGATCGGCTTATGATCAGAGTTCAGGGCCTTCTTCACGAGACACGTTTCACGCTCTTCCGAGACACGATTCCGGCCAGATACGCTTCACCACGACGCTTGGCGAGATACGGTCTTATGTCAGTCGCCGCCCTTCACGGTATCGCGACGAAATTCTTGTTGCGTCTCGTCTTCGTCCTCGAGTCCAAGTCCTGCGCGGAATGACCCATGCAATTCGGTGATCTGCTCGACATCGCGGCCATTCTTGTCTTCGGTTGAAGCCAAGTAGGCCTTGCACAGTTCCACACCGGTTTCGAAGTGATGCGCAATCGTTTGCTCCGTTACCTGCTGCCAGGTGATATAAATGCAAAAAGCCTGGAACGAACGGGCCTTTGGATATCGCCGGGCAAGCGCGATCAATTGTTCATAGGCGTCTCTCCCCGTCGCGCCGGCATTCGACGAAAATGTTTCTTCCAACTCGACGGCCCGGTCCCAATCGGGGCCAAGCTCGGTCTCGGATCGGCTGAAGGCCTGTTGCGCGGCTAATGCTGGATCGACGTTCATGGTCCATCCCTTGGTGAAACGTGAATCCTATCTCGTCTCGGACCTTTCGTGCTTGAACGATTCAGTCATCCCCGGATGAGGGTGCTAAGAGATCAGTCCAATGTTCCGAATGAATATTTCAGAACTAACTCTCCCGACAATACGCCACTGGGCTCGTATATGATTTCGGCTGTGTCACTGTACCAGTCACCACTCCAATTAAAGTTAATATCGCTAGATAGGTCTTCCTTGTTTCGAAGAATGTCTCCTTCCATCAAAGAGATTTTGGCTCTACCGACAAGCGTACCGCTGCCCTGAATGCTTATGCTGTGGACAAATCCGGTATTTTTGTTTTTGCGAATAGTGATAGGTTGTGTTTTGTTTACTTCTTGAATTCTCAATTCATGATCATATTTCGAGCAAGAGACACCTAGGATCATTGTAGCCAAAACAAAATAGAGTTTGAATTTTGCTGTGCCGTGATGGCTGAAGAAATGACCGATAAAAATCCAATTCGCCATTCGCTTCCTGCAAAACAACCGCATGCTATCAGTTCATTACCGATAGGCGCCCTGTCGGCAGTTCAAGGTCGGGATCCCAGAGACCGTCAGAACGGATTAGAAACATATCATGTTTTACAGCAGCCAAAGTGTACACTGATTAAAAGACAACTTCATCTGTGGTGTGCTAACCGGTCCGTCCCGCGTTTACTTTCCTTCCTCCTCCTCGCTAGACTGCCCCTATGAGCGCTGAACAACCATTTCACGCTATTCCGACCGAACCTGTTTCAACCGATCCCGTCGACCGCGTGATCCGTTATCATCTCCAAACCAAGCATCATTTCAACCGCTATGCTCGGTCGCTTGGATTTCTCGATTGGGCTAATCAACCTGACCCCTTTCGTCGGTTCGAAGGGGCCCGGCTTATTCCGCTTCCCCTGTTAAAGCCGGACGACGAGCCACAGTCGCCACCGTATGACGCGCTCTACGAGAAAGGCGACATTCCATCGCAGCCAATGACCGTGGCGACGATCTCGCGTTTTCTCGAATTTGCGCTGGCCTTATCGGCCTGGAAGCGAGCAGGGGATATGCAATGGGCGTTGCGCAGCAATCCATCGAGTGGCAACCTTCATCCGACGGAAGGCTACCTCCTCCTGCCGCAGATTGATGGGCTTGACCTGCTACCCGGACTCTACCATTACGCGGCGAAGGAACATGGACTGGAATTGCGGGCTGAGTGGTCTGCCGTGCAAGTCCATCGTCTGTTGGCTCCTTTTCCTCCTAAGGCTTTTCTGATGGGTCTGACTTCGATTCATTGGCGGGAGGCGTGGAAATATGGTGAGCGGGCCTTTCGTTACTGCAATCACGATGTGGGTCATGCCATTGGGACCGCACGGATTGCCGCCGCAACAGTTGGGTGGAAAATGGCTCTTCTGGATGCAATGGATCAGAGGACAGTAGCGATGTTGTTGGGGGTAGACCGCAAAGAGGATTTTCTCAACGCCGAGCCTGAGCACCCGGATTGTCTCGCGGTCATCTGGCTATGCACGGACGTTAGGCGTGAGGCGTCAGGCGTGAGAGGGCAAGGAGAACTAATACAGCGTGAGGCATTAGGCGTGAGGGGACAAGGTGAAATCATACAGCCTGAAGCATCAGCGGTGGGGCGACAAAAGCAAATAGAAGAAGGCAAAGCATTTAGCGGAAGACATCAAGGAGAGAACGTACAAGGTGAAGCGTTAGGGGAGACGGCTTCAATTCCACTGTTTCTTGATCCGGCTGCCGTCAAAGAGGTGTCGGTTGCACAATGGCACGGCCAAGCCAATCGGCTGAGCCGGGAGGATCCTGTTCTCTGGGAGATCATTGATGAAGTGGCAGCGGCAAGCTGGAAGTGGAATAGTGAGGAATCCATGGTGACATGGCAACCTCATCGAACCCTAACCCCAAACTCCGAGACGCCTCACGGTTCGCTTCTTACACCTCGCGTAGATCAGACGGCGGGTCAGATCATCCGCCAACGGCGCAGTGCGGTGGCATTCGATGGAATGACGTCAATTTCCTCCACGACGTTCTATAGAATGTTGACTCGTGTGATGCCCCGTACCGAGCGCGCCCAGTGGGAACGGCCGGCGCCCTGGGATGTCTTATGCTGGGATGCGGCCATACATCTGCTCCTGTTTGTCCATCGCGTTGACGGCTTGACACCAGGCCTATACGTACTGGCCCGCGATCCCGAGAAGCTCCCTTTCATCAAGCAATCGATGAATCCTGAATTGGAATGGACCGAGGCCCCTGGGTGTCCCGGCAATCTGCCGCTCTACTGGTTGCTGGAAGGCGATGCGAGGCGACTCGCAGGTCAAGTGAGTTGCCACCAGGATATCGCGGGTGACAGCGCCTTTTCTCTCGGGATGCTGGCCGAATTCGAAGGGCGCTTGCGGCAAGATGGCGCATGGTGGTATCCACGCTTGTTCTGGGAAGCCGGCTTGGTGGGACAGGTCCTCTATCTCGAAGCGGAAGCCGCAAGAGTCAGGGCAACCGGCATCGGTTGCTTCTTTGATGATCCGGTCCATGAGATTGTGGGCGTGAAGAATTTATCCATTCAGTCACTGTACCATTTCACCGTTGGCGGGCCGGTCGAGGACACGAGGCTGATGACGTTGCCGCCGTATGCTCACATTCAACGGTGACGATTATGTCAATAGTTTAAGGCGCGATAGCTCATGTTTAAGATTAAGAAGAAAATCGAGAGAGCAAAGCCGCCGATCCTCTATAACATTATCGAGGATTACACGGAGTTTGATGCTCCCGGGAATGTCACTGTCTGTGCCATGACGGAACAAGAGGATCTACCTATCCACGCGACGATTCTCTCCGAAAGTTACGATGTGCCTCTTGAAACGATGACGACGCTGCTCTCCGAGGGCGGGGTCTATGTCTATCCTCAAATCGGCGGCATTGTGACGAGGGGATTGTTTGCATGCCGTATTGATCCTACGGGGGTGAGGCCGAAGCAGACGTGGATTCTCGACCTCATGCAATTTGCCGAAGCCGAGCAACTGGCGAGGTCTCAGTCGCTGCCGCTAGAGGAAACAGCCGCCCAGGTGTTCTTTCGAACCCTACCAGCGGAACTCAAGATCAAACTCGAACAAAAGAATCTCGGTTTGGATTACAGGACGCTCGACAGAACAGTGGCGAAGGGCGGCGACATCAAGTATATCGATTTCCGCAAAGACTGGTCTCCACATTTCAAACGATTGTGCATCATGCCGGATGGGCGCCTGGTGGAAACTGGTGGGCTCGAAGAATTCGCAGCGCTGCATCGTATTACTAACGCCCAGGCCCAGAGGCTGATCGAAGAAGGCGGGACGTTGGAAGTCGATGGCGAGGTCCTGGCCTGTCAGATCGTCGACGGCCAGCCCGCTGTCGCGCGATTCAACAGTAAGCAATATGCGAAGGCAAAGGAGTTGATGCAAACAAGAGGGCTCCATCTCATGGACGCACTGAGCGAGGTCGGCTATAGCGATCCGGCCATGATGCGTGGGCTGCAACGGAAGGACCTAGGCGGTCGAGTGTGACCAATAATTCTCGCAGGGGACTTCTGCAGGATGCCACGAATGACCGCATGAAATTCATCCGGATATGGCTCCTGGTTGCAGCAGTCACGACAGGCTGTGCCGGGCCGAAACCCATCCTGTATCCCAACGCGCACTATCAGCAGGTGGGGTCCGACACTGCAGAGAAAGATATCAAGGCATGCCGGCAGCTGGCCGAAGATTCAGGCGCGTCGCCGAGGCAAGGTAAATCGGCTCAAGTCGGCACCAGCACCGTGGCGGGAGGAGCTATTGGAGCCGCTGCCGGCGCCGTGGGAGGCGCGGTGGTCGGGAATCCTGGCCGGGGAGCCAAAGTTGGAGCAGCAAGCGGCGGTACAGCGGGGCTTTTGCGCGGGTTGTTCAAGAAATCTTCGCCGAGCGGCGCGTACAAACAATTTGTCGACCGGTGCCTGAAGGAGCGGGGGTATGAACCGATGGGGTGGGAATAGTCACGAAACCGCTAACTCGCCGTGCCGCTCTTTTTCGCTCCATTTCAGGCCGAGGTGCATGCCGAGCAGAGCGCCGGCCACATTGTCGATGAGATCCAGCAGCGATGTGCTCCGGTTGTGGCAATAGACCTGATACAACTCGATCCCTCCGGACAGGATCAACGCCAGGACCAATGCGGTTGCATACGAGCCTTTCCGTCCTTGCAAACGGATGATGTAGAGAAACCCGAATGGGACGAAGAGCAGAATGTTGGCGACAACGTCAGTGAAAAGATCCAAGACAATGAGCGGAGATTGGAGTTGCTCCTGTGTGGGTACCCACTTGATATACTGCCAGTGAGAGTGGCCGACGAAATTGCTCAAGGGAAGAATGCCGACCATGAGGATGAGTACCGTCCACATAAACCATAGAAGAGTCCACTTCGAGTAGGAAAGTGCCACGTGTAGAGTTCGACCAGCCTAAATAGGGTTCGCCAGAGTATGCTCGGATTCTCTCAGAACCTGCTCCACGGTATCCAGCAATATCTGTTTGTCGATCGGCTTCTGCCTGTACGCCATCGCGCCTTTGGTTTTCGCCTTGACGTCGAGTCCTGGTGTCGTCTGTCCGGTCGTGACTACGATTGGAATATGACGCGTATGCGTATTGGCACGAGGCCTATCCAACAGAAGAATGCCATTTTCTCCGGGGAGTCCCATGTCGAGCACGATGATGTCGGGTTTCTCGCAGGCCGCAGGTCGGTGGCCTGAATTGAGTCGGCCGCGGACAAGGATGCGATAGTCTCCGCCGTGACGAAGCGTTGGGACAAGAAGTTGAGAGTTGGAACTATCGTCTATTACCAGGATTGAGTAAGCCCCTCGTGTCCGTAAAAGCATAGCGGTTAAGTCCAGACGGGTACCTTAGAGACATCGCAATCAGACCGGGACTCCGAGAATGCAGGAAAGGGTTTCTACTACCGAGAAGACCTGAGATCTGTGTATCGGCTGCCCAGAACCGTTCCTTGAGAGACAAACCAAGGGAGGGAAGATCGTGCGTGCTTGGATGACAGATGGAAATAGGAAGCCGAACTGGATTACTTATTTGCCAGTTCTTCCTGGACGGCGTGAAGCATCTGCTGAAGGTCGAATGGTTTTTCAAACGTCCGACGTGCCCCGAACAGTTTCGCAACATCGAGAAAATTTCGTTCCCCCTGCGCGCCGGTCATGGCGATAATCTTGGTGTCCAAGTATTCCCTGGTCATTTGCAGAGTCGCCTCCAGGCCATCGACCTCCGGCATCAGGAGATCCATGATGACCAAATCGGCCCGATCTTTCTGATACAGGCTGAGTGCCTCACGTCCGTCATTGGCCTCCATCACGCGATGTCCCGCTTGCTCCAGCACTTCGCGAAGAAGATTCCGGATCGAGGCTTCGTCATCGATAACAAGGATTGTAGCCATATCATTTCCTTCCGTGCATGTGTTCAACGTCCTAGCAGCGCCTGGTCGTCGCGGTGGATGGTCTGGTCTCATCCAACTTCTACGTCGAACCAAGGAAATCTTACCCTTCGAACAAAAAACTGTCTAGGAAAGAGCGGAAATGCGATGATCCACAAGACTGCGGGAACGCTTCATTGCCACGGTGACCAAGTGATCCGTACCACAGAGCCTCGTTTAGATCGCTTTTTCGGTTGAGGGGAAGAAACCGAGTGCAGGAATGGACCGATGCGTCAGTGGGGGAGGATTACGACACGTTGATTTGCTGGTGCGCCGACAGAACTTCATCTAAAGGTGCAGGCGCATCCGGGTGTCGTTGGCTTCCTTTTTATACAGGACAGTGATGAAGGCGTCATGGTGTCACTGCTCTTGCCGAGAGCCTGCATCGGCTGCGATCAGTCCAGCACTCAGGCCTCCGGCACTGGCCGCCGCTTCGCCGCCGCCTCCAGCCCCGCCAGCGCCCTGAGCGTCTCCGCCCCGACGAGGACCCTCTCCCTCACCACGGTCGGTGCGGGGCGAGCACCCCGCCCCGATGGGGGCAGTACGAGATTCGGTGGAATGGCCTCCAGCCCGAGTTGTGTCCGCAAGTCCGAGCGCAGCTCCTCGACCAGGACCTGACAGTCGGCAGGCTCGGCCCGTACCAAAGCTGTCGCGCATTGCGCGGCCAGTCCCACTTGGCGAATCGAACCGAATAGGACGATGTCGGCCAACGCTTCCTCGAGCTGCGCTCGGTCGGTATGCACCGCAGAGGAGAATGAGCCGGCAAGGGAGCGATAAGCAGCGACAAGCGATCTGAGGCGCTCCGTTTCCTGGCGATTTTCGCGCTGTCGCTTCTGCTGGACACGCTGCATCACGAAGACGCGGAGTCCGAGCAGTATGACCGCCACGAGAAGCGAAGCGATCAGCGTCAACGGCAATGGACCGAGATCAATCAATCGCATTGGCTCGCATCCAATGACCTGGCGACGCCCAACTAGTGAGTCTGCGGCTCCCCCTCATGTTCTTCATGACAATAGGATTGTCACTTCACGATGGCCGCGGCCCACTGTCGCCAATATTGATGGAGAGTCGTTTGCAGGCAATGAAGAGAGAGGCGTTACAGCGAGCCATTCCCCCGTTGAGCGCCGCGGTCGTCATGATGCTGCAGGCGCTGAGGATGGCTTGTTCGTGATTCAAATCCACACGGAAGAGTTGAGGCGGGACATAGCTCTTTTTCTTCGTTTCGTCCATCAAGATACCCCTTCGAGGCTCAGGCTTTGTCGGTGACGTTGTGCACCCTCCTGAGCCCAGCATGCGTCACACTTCTGAGATTCAGACGGCTGCATCAATGGCCCGGCCCAGCGATACTCATCCTCTTTCAATTCATCTACAACTGCGCCTGTTTGGGTTATGTACAACCATTTCGACTGCGAGTCATAGACGACTTCCGCCACGTGAGCCCCGCATGCCCGGTGCTTGATACCAGTAGAATCCGGTTTGGAGGGCTTGCCGGTCGTCCAGGTTAACGCCTCGGGCATTGGAAATGAAGCCATGTCCGTATCAATTGCAGGAGAGGGACTCAATTTTGCCCCTGGTCACAGTGGAGCAATGAAAGCTTGGCGGAGGCATGGCCA
>DAISKX010000132.1:0-8280 GCA_036820725.1 Nitrospiraceae bacterium | reverse complement strand
TGCCAGATCGGCTAAACAGGGCGCTTCCCCTGATAGCCTGAGCCACCGCAAGAGGGGCGAACAGAGGGCAAAGCGGGCTGGGAGGCAGAAAAACATCACTCCACCGCCGCGCACGATCTAAGAACATTTTACTTTGCACAATTCAGGGAGGTTGTTATCGGAAGAGCAAGCAAAACAACGGTCGCAAAGCGCGATCGCGAAAAAGCAAAACAAGTGAAGCAGCGTGAGAAGGAAGCCCGTCGCGTTCAACGCAAGGCGGAGAAATCTACGCGTCTGCCGACCTCAGAGGGGGGAGAAGATCCTGATTTGGATGGTCTGCGATGGGGGCCTCAAGCTCCCCTTTTCTAATTCCGGCCTCAACAACACTGCTTGTCAGCGAATCGATTCACCATTAAGCCGGTTTGACGAATCGATCGGACCCCAAGTTACCCTGCAGTTGTTGACTGACGAAGTTCCGGTATTCGATCGTTTGTTTCTTGAGCATGAGAACGATACCATTTTCATCCGTCAGGATGAGAAGCTCATCTTCAGCCGCTAGCCTCCTCTGGTCGCCTCCGACATTCACGCGATATTGAGTTCGACCGTCTGGGTTCCGTTGTGGACCGGTGAGTATCTCCGTCAGGCCGTCAATGAACCCTTCATCACCGTCCAGACGATGCCTGACCTTCGTCCCGTCAGGAATTCTCACCCAACCCTTCTTCTTCTCGGGTTCTTCCTGCTTCTTGTTCGTCGTCAAATGGCACCCCCTGGTACTAATAAAACCATCATATCAATTGACTATGGCGAGCGCGCTGGACGATTGAGGCTCGAAAAATCACGATGACCTGACAAACGCGCGGAAGATCGGATGGGCAGCATTGTTCAACACACCGCCACAGAGTAGCTGATCTTATAGACTCCCGTCAATCATCGCTCCGGTCGCATGTATGCCTCATTGCCTTCCCTTGCAATATCTGTTACGATTCGCCCGCTTCATCATGCAAGACCTCGTGTTGAAGGCTCAGATAATTAGGTCTGTCACCGATGTTGTTTGGTCCGGGAATTTGACCGGAAGCCAGACCAAAGTCGCTCGATTCTCTTCGCGCCTTCGGCCCGCTTCTTCCTTTCGTCTTTTTTCTCGCGTCTGAGACAATATCAATATTCACTAAGGAGGAACCCCATGGGTTCGAAGTTGTATGTTGGCGGGCTACCGTATTCTGCTACCGAGTCACAGTTGAATGACTTGTTTGCCACGCACGGCACGGTAGAGTCCGCGCGTATCATCACGGACAAATTTACCGGTCAATCGCGGGGCTTCGGCTTCGTCGAAATGTCCAGCTCTGAGGAGGCCCAAGCGGCAATCTCAGCCGTGAACGGTACGCAAATGGACGGTCGCACGCTGACGGTGAACGAGGCGAAACCTCAGGAACCTCGTTCGGGCGGAGGACGATTCGGTGGAGGCGGTGGTGGAGGCGGTCGTGGCGGTGATAGCCGCGGACGGGGCCGTTTCTAAATCGTTCGCTTAGAACAATCAGTCTAGGGGGGCGTTTGCACTGGCAAGCGCCCCCCTTGTTGCACACCTTGAAGCGGAGTCATAAGGAATAGTGTCCCCACGCACACCGCAAGTCGTTCCCATTACCCGCATTCACCATAAGTTCTGGACAATACTTCTCTTCGGTCTCATTGCAGCGAGCGCCATGGTTTTGGTCCCGGCCTTCGGCTATTTCTATGGCTACACAATTCTTGATTGGGTTCTGTTCGTTATCCTGTACTTAGTAACCGGCTTGGGAATCACGGTGGGATATCATCGTCTTGCCGCACATAGAAGTTTCGACTGTCCTGACTGGGTCAAACTTCTTCTCCTCATTGCAGGAGGATGGGCGCTGCAGAACAGTGTACTTAAATGGGCGGCGGATCATCTTCGCCACCACTCGCAATGTGATCATGAGGCGGACCCTTACAACGCTCAACTTGGCTTTTGGCATAGTCACTGCGGATGGCTTTTCACAAGGGATCCCTATGCCGATGAAAAGTATGCCTCGCGCTTACGGCAAGATCGAATTGTGATGTGGCAATCACGCAACTACGTGCTAATCGTGATCTCGGGGCTCGCCCTTCCCTTTCTCATCGGATTCGTCGCCCATGGATTCATTGGTGGAATGAGTTGTTTCCTCCTTGCCGGCGTCGGACGGACCTTTGCGGTCCTTAATTCCACGTTTTGTATTAACTCGATCTGCCATCTGTGGGGCAGTCAGCCCCATAACGCGTCGGATTCCAGCCGCAATAACTGGTGGGTCTCGTTGGTCACCTTCGGGGAGGGCTATCACAACTATCATCACGCCTACCCGAGCGATTATCGGAACGGGTCTTACTGGTATAATTTTGATCCATCCAAATGGCTGATTTACACACTCGCTAAAATCGGACTGGCCAAATCCTTGCGGACCGCCTCGACTACACCGTAGGTGAAACAAGTCCCGCCAATATCCGAATCCACGCCCATGGCATTAACTTCCTGACGCTTTCAAAGCGAAAGATCGTCGGGGTCGATGGGGTTAGCCAAGAGTAAAGCAAGCATGGGCAAACGCGATGTCACGGCGATCTGGATTGACTTCACACATATGAAACAAGGATATGGAGCCGCTCATTGCATTACACAAGTCCTTCAACGAGTGCCTGAGTAGTGTCTACACCCCAGAATCGGATGACATTGCATCGTTGGCCATATTTGTGCCACTCGCCATTTCCCTTCATCTATCCCTCATCGCCCAGCCCATGACCCTGTTGCGTAATTGAACGCCGCCGCGATTTCGCAGGTAGTAGATGCTGAGGTAGAAAGACGAGGCTCGCGATGACAGTCGGCACCACAGCACTGGCAATAACCGCAGCGACGAGAAAAGAGTATTGCTCGGGTGTCACAATGCCATGGGCGAGCCCATAGAGCGATGAAATGGTGCCGAACGTCAGCCCTGTGGACATCAACAGGGTATAGTACCACCGCTCGTTGCGTTCGCGACGGAAGAGCCCGATAACGGGGCGGAGCCCGAAAATCTTCGACACCACCTTCCCGGTTAATAACAAGACAAAAATCAGCGGAGCCGATAACAGCGCCGGTAAAGAGACCAACGTCCCCGCGCGGATGAAGTAAAACGGGGTAAGAAACCCGACCGTCAGCGTCCGTAACCGACGAATCCACTGGCCATCCTTCGCAGCGCTGCCCGCTAGCGCCATCCCGGCTATATACGCCGGAAGGACGGCTTCACTCCCGGACCACAAGGCCAGCGCACCGAGGCCGAACAATATCAACAGGACCCACTTGGTCCGGATAGCGGCGGTCCGGTAGGCGTACAGTCGAGTCATCCGCGAAGTCATCGCAGGCAACGAGACCAGGACTACCGTCCCGGTGGCGATAAACAAAATGGTCTTCTGAGTGAAAGGGGCAAACATCAGACCGAGGGCGATCACCGTGCCGAGATCATTCACAAAACAGGACGCGAGAATGCCCTTCCCGTATTCAGTCTGATTGAGACCCGTTTCCAGCATGACGGCATAGACGACGGCCATGGAGGTAGTGGACAACGCGATGCCGCACAACCAACTCGCTTGAGGATCCCATCCCAGGATGTAATAGGCCAAGGCCGCGCACCCGAGAAAGGGTGCAAGAAAACCGATCAATCCAACGACACTCACTTCCGTCAGTTTGGTTCGAATGACAAGGGGATCGAGTTCAGCCCCCGCTAAAAAGGTCAAAAGGACTGCTCCGGAAGACGCAAGGAAGCGCAGCCATTCCGCATCAGCATGCAGAATATTGCCCAGGCCGAGCCACGTGACGGTGGCGGCAGCAGCCACTCCCACGCAGATTTCCACGAGTGCGATTGAGATCCGGAGATGAGAGGCGATCAGTGCGGAGAGAACAGCTAGCGCGAGCCAGAGGGTTGCGACGGCAAAGAACTGTTCCATATGGAATCCTCCTGCGTTTCGAGCTTGATCCAGGCACAAAAAAACCGCTTTGCAGCGGTTGTCATGCACATCAATGACAACCCCCACGGCTACAACAACCTGTAGCGTAGGAGTCATCAGCCTGGCCAAGGCGGTTATACGGGGGACTCCATCCCCTACCTGATTGCAACTATACTGAAGACCATTCGAAAAGGGAATGCATTACTGACAACGCTCGTGGCTGGATCAGTGCAAAACGACATGCTGTCGGTTCAAGCTCCGATCCTTGTTTATGCCACAATGCTGGCGAGCGGGACGTTGGCCACGATCACCGTGGAGACCATCGTCGCGCTGAAATCTTCGACCAGGCCGGTCACATGAGAATCCATTGCGTTATTGCTATTTCTCCAGAGTCGTGCAATGCAACGCATGCCTAGCGATAACGATCAAGCGGACGAACCTTGTGCGTCGGGTAGATGCGCATATGGGTCTTGTGTCATGGAAAAGATGCTTTCCAAGGGTTCCTTTGACACATAGGCCGATTAGCCGCCAAGGGTACAGCCCAAGTCTTCCAGGGTTAAAATTCTACTTTCCTAGGCGTCTCGCGAGGGGTATAAATCGCAAAAGTCTATGAAGATGTGATGAAATTAATTTGCTCTTACCGAATCACAACTGGTAATTGTAGTGTCTGTAGGTGATAATCAAGATAGAAGCATGACGCACTTCGAGGCTGGCACCATGTTTGCTTTTCAGTCGGCCTAGTTCAACGCCAATGCTTGAGGAGGAGGGACCTTATGCAAGGTATGGTTGAAGACGAATGCAGTCGGAACACCGCCGATGCGACTGCATCACGAGACGTGCCCCGCGAGCTGACACATGATGAAAAGAAAGCCGCCGAAGCGGCGTTTCGTGGCGAATCGTTTAATCCCTCTTGGTCTGACGCCGCGGCACGAGTATATGCGGGTATTGTTCAAGCGAGACACAAACGCGAATCTGAACTGGTGTCGGATGTAGAGTTCGACGTTGAATGTTCCGTCAGGTGAGCTGAATCAGTTTACGTGGATGGGGGGTCCGCGCCAGTGCTAACAGCATTGATCTCGTACGCTTGAGCGTAATCCTCCGTTCCCGCTTGGCTGCGATTTTCACTTATAGCTAACCGCGTCATTCGTACCTGTTTTTATCACCGATTTTCTCCTCCCCTCCATAATTGACTCCGCTGTTCCCTTTCGGCTTCTCAATTGCCTTTCCCCATCGTCCACTTCAGGCAATATCTTTGGACAGGTCGCTTGCTCGACAGGCCGCGGAACTGCAAGTCCTCCCCCAAGGAGATGCCCTGCTATAGTAGCATGAGAACAAAGAGGCAATGAATCATGACCACAACCATGCTGATTGTCTGGACACTTGCTGTAGGTCTGACAGTGCAAACAGCCGCAGTAGCAGAACCGACCAAAAACAATACGGGTAAAGTTGGTCCCAATAGGGGACTCACACTGGAGGACATGGGTAAGGGCCTAAAGAGCGCGGCGCAGAATATCGGAAACGAGATCCCTAAGATCGGACCCGCGATCGGAGAGACGTTCAAAAAAGTGACCGGTAAAGAATCGGAGAAGCAATCCTCTCAATCATCTCCTAAGGAAAAGAGATAGCCGTCCTCGTCCTCTCGACACCACGCTTGACCGTCTTCCCTTCTTCTAGTTTCCTTGCCTTGGTTTCTGCACCAATGGCGTCCGTGCTTTTTCTCGTCCCCAGGCTCTGGCATCCTTCGTGTTCTTCTCGACATTGGCTGTCTCGCGCTTGATGCAAGCTTTGGCTTCCGACATGGGCATCCGTTCGGCATAGGCCAAAGAAGACCATACGCTGAGGACTAGCAACAATAGGCTGAGAACAAGGTAAGGAAAAACTGCGCGACGGACCGGCCAACAAGACACAACAGAAGTCTCATAGCCGAACCGCTTTGGTCACAGCCGGGAGCGGACATGATTCGGGGCAGGCAGAGAGATTCGGTCATTGGGTTTGGAACGGCGCGACGATAAGCTCCGGAGCTTCTTCATACAAGTTCAGTTGTTATCCAAGATACGGTGACAATCCCGTGTCAGAGTTCATGGCCCGTACTTCAGCGGCTGCGCGCAACCCACTTTCCACCGCGCCTTCCATGTAGCCCTGCCAACGAAGGCTGGTATGCTCGCCCGCGAACAGGATTCGCCCGCGGGGGCGCGCCAACCACTGGCGAAGGGCCGGATCATAGTTCGGCCCGAAGACCGCATAGCCTCCCCCCGTCCATGGGTCATGCTCCCAGCTCGTCGTCCGGCTCGCGATCAACGATCCCCTTGCTGCCCCAAGCCAGGTGAGCGATTCCGTCAGACCATCGATCCCCCGCCTGGCAAGCTGCTCCTGCGTCTCCAGACTCGCCTGGCCACCGGCCATTAGACACAGAATCCCCGATTGTCCTCTCTGTTCTTCGTTGCCGTCCCACACTGCTCCGATCGGCAAATCTGTGCCATACGCGAGCGCACGACCTCTCTTTTTTTTCCAGAATCGTCGGTCAAACTGCAACAAGGTTTTCGTGACCGAACCATATCGCAATTTCGCGATGGCCTTCGTCTGTTCCGCAGGAAGCGATGGATGGAATTCCAGAGTTCGCAACCTGGTCGCAGGAATGGCCAAGACAAGATAATCGGCATCCATCTGCTGTTCCTCTCCCCCCACTATTCGAATCTTGAGACGGATTTTCGTCCGTGACTGAGAGACCGACAGGACTTCTTGCCTGAGGTGCACTCGTTCTCCAAGGACAGCCGCCAACGCCTTGGGTAATTGGTCATTTCCTCCTTCAATGCGAAACATGCCTCCTTGTCCCGGTCGACCAGAGGCAAGTTGCTCGATCAACGCCAGAAGCGACAAATCAGCGGGATCGGCCAGAAAGAAGCCGCGCAGCCCGACGAGCATCCCACGAAGGGCCGCATCTACCTGAACCGTTTTCATCCATTCCGCGACGGAGATGGCTGCCAGGTGTTTGGCGATGGCCCCGTCCCATCGCTGTTCGGCGATCTCATAGGCTTGCAGCAGCGGCTTCAGTTTGTCAGCAAGTGTCTTCCAGAGCTCGACGCCGTGGGAGAGGGATTCTACCTTCCCCTGTGCTCCCGATCGAACAAATGCAAAACCCGTTTGCAATATGGGCGAAAGGTTCAGACCAAATCTGCGAACCAGACGCTGAATTCCCTCGTGCTCTTCATCAATAAAATCTCCACCTGCCTCTGCATGTTGACGTTCAGCAAATTCCTCTCTGATCGTGAGGACACGACCGCCCACCCGATCCCGCCCCTCCAGGACGGTGATGCTGGCTCCATGCCTGGACAATTCAACAGCCGCGGTCAACCCGGCCAGCCCCGCCCCCACCACAGTAACGGACTGCCCATGCAATGCTTTTCGCGTCATCAAGAAAGCTTACAGTAACGACAGGGCTTGAACCAGAGTGAGAGTTCATCTTCAGCCGCGGAGAGAGAAAGGAGGCACCAAATGACAAGGATGCATTAGTCTGAGCAGGCGCACATCTTCCGTCAGGTAAGAGGACATGACAGGTCGCGCCTTGACTGATTGAAGAGAAAACACTTACAGACGAGTGATGGCCTTCTTGGCGATCGCCTTCACTTTGTCCTCGTCACCAAGCGATTCCTTCATCGTCACTTCGAGCGTCACAGTTCCCTTTTTCAGATAGAGCTCGATGTATGGGACGTCCTTATTGCGAGTGATGAAGGCGTCCTGTCCCAAGCCTGTCACCGGTGACAAGGTCTTGATCGATTTCCTTGCGCGCTCCAACCCGCTGGCGGGAAACACCCACAGCTCCAGCGTGTCCTTCTCATTGACGAATTCATAAATGCAAAATCTTGTCCGCTCCTCCCGATTGGAGGTCGGATCCCCTTTGAGCTTGCCGATGATTTGCTCCACATCAGCCTTCGTCACCAACGCGCACGGATCCACCGATGGCTCATCTGTTGCCATCACCGGAGCGCTCATTATCACCAGGCACACCGATACGCACGCGATCAGAACCCTAGGCAATGGCATCATCGAAAATCTCCTCTTCGTGAATGTGCTCGCGATTTGCTGTCAGAACTGCAGGGCGAGTACCTATCGCCCGATCTCTCGAACAGTTTCTCTTGTGATTCGGCAAGTCCTAAAGGTTCAACACGACCGCTTATGAGTAAAGATAATCAACCAGCCCCGGTGAAAGATCAGGAACGGGTACCGCTTCGAAGAAAGGCAACAACTAGCCAGAGGAAAGCGAAGCCAAACGATAGTCTGTCATGACCCTTCCCAACCCCGCTAAACAAACAGAGCTTGCCCGGCTGTGAGCCACTTTGATGG
>DAISKX010000131.1:0-8311 GCA_036820725.1 Nitrospiraceae bacterium | reverse complement strand
AGATGAGCGCCCCGCAAGGGCTCGGCTCCGGGATGGGGAGGGATCCGCCCGACCTTGAGGCTACCGTAACGGAGCCGGACACCGTCGGGCCGCTCCGCATCCAGGCGCAGCTCCGCAGCTTCGAGCCCTTCTCGCAGATCGATATCGATCACCGTGAAAGGCCAATCGGCGGAAGCCGCGCGTGTGGCTCTTAACGCTTCTAAGGCTCGTTGACTGCCGACCGACAGAGAAACGCCGCGCCAATACCAATAAGACGTGAGGCCGTCTTCCAGCTTGCGCCAGCTGTCACGCCTGCGAAGGAGCTCTAGGAGTCCGAGCGCCCACCGGGAACCTCCAGCCAGAAGGTCCCCCAGCCACGGCGCGCGAAACGCCAAGCGCCGTCCGAGTCCAATGACGGTCCACTGTGACGGCTCGGCACCCGATATCGGAAGCACGGGCCAGAGCTCGGGATAGAGCCGGGCCAGACGAACGTCCCCCCTGCCTTCCTCCACCTTGCGCTTGATGAGCCCGTGGTAGCTACGCGACTCATGATGCCAAGCGATGGCGGCGGGGGCGAATGCAATCCGCCCACCGCAGCGTATCACTTTGAGGCCCAGCTCGTAGTCATGGCGGGCCTTCAGGTCGACATCGAAGCCACCCACTTGGGAGAAGAGCGCAGCCGGAATCGACAAATTGCTGCTGAATACATTGTCATACGTGAAGCGGTGTCCGGGTTGGCGCATGGCCGCGAATCGCTCTTCCCACCAGTCCCATAAGGCGATCGTGCTCCAGTTTGCCCCAGGACGGTGAACCGCCATTGGTGGCCCGATGACTATCGCTGGCACACCGAGCTCTGCATGCATTCTCTGGTGCTCCGCCAAGAGACCGGGCCCGGGCTCCATGTCGTCGTCCAAAAACACGAGCAACTGCCCCTGAGCGTCCGCCGCGCCCAGGTTGCGGGCCGCTGCCGCGCCCAGCCCTGGCGTCTGATCCAGAACCTGCACCGAGAACGGAAGCGGCTCGGCTCGGAGAGCTTCGACCGTATCGTCGGTGCAGCCGTCGGCAACAACTCGCACTTCGAAACGCTCGGGCGGAAATGTGTCGTCGCGGAGTGTTCGCAAGAGCCGTAGCAGCGAGACCTTTCGATTGTGAGTTGGAATCACCACGCTGATTGCCGGGCGCTTCACGATCGACATCACGGCCGCCGACTCTCGGTCTCGAACCCTAGCCGCGATGCGAAGCGGGCTCCTGTACCGGGAACGGATCCGCGTAACTCCGCGAGGATCAGGTCGAGCGGGACGTGTGCGGACCGTCGAAGCAGCGACCGGAGGAGTATGAGCATAACGCGCTCGACTGACGGCGCCTTAGATCTCAGACCGTACCAGCCCAGAGCTTCCCAGCGAAATCCTCGAATTCGTCATGGCCGGTTATCTCGACCCTGGCCAAGTCAAGAAAATTGTCCGAGAAGCTGCTCAGTCCGAATCGGATTCCGACGCCGAGCTCATAGCCGCAAGCACCTACGAGGTGCTGCGCAATGCGGTCCGTTTCACCGTAAGGATAGGAAATGCTCGTCACCCGGCACCCAAGCTCTCTTTCGAGAATCAAGCGGGATTGGGCGCACTCCGAAGCGAGCTCGTCAATGGAAAGCGTAAGGAGTGAACGATGTGTATGCGTATGCGACCCGAACTCGACACCATCCTGGAACAGTTCTCGGATCTCATCCCACCCAAGCAGCGGGAAAGAATCATCCCCCCAGTCGCTTGTGCCACCCACCTTGGCAGTGACCACGAATACATGGGCCGAAAAGTTGTAGCGCTTCAGGACCGGCAACGCATACTCGCGGAAATCGCGATAGCCGTCATCAAACGTTAGGATAAACGCTTTTCCAGGAAAGGATTGACGCTTTCGTTGCGCTGCATGCCATTGATTCAAGCTTATCGTGTAGCCGCCACAGTCATGCAAGAAGCGCATCTGCTCTTCAAATTCATCGCGATCGACGCAGTATCGATGACGTGTCCCCTCTCCTATCGGTGCAATTCTATGATACATGAGAATAGGCAGACGCTCAGTGCCGCGTTGCGGCCGATCGTCTATCGGGCGACCGCCCTTCCACTTCACGCTCGCTCCCACCTTCGGAGGCAGCGCGCCCATCTCAGCCGTCAGTGTCACCAGACCCGGACTGTGATAGGTGCGGCGCTGAAAGAGCTGAATTCGGTAAAGAGGGGTGAGAACCTGTTTAATCAGCTGCAGGTCTTGCGTGGCAGAAAAGACTTCTCCGATCGTCTTCGCCCCGAAGGGAAGATTCCAGTTGCGGCCCGGTCTATCTGGCTCGTCTGCGACTAGATTTGCATGAGCGGTGAGAAAGTAGCCTCCGTCAGCCAACGCTTTCGTGATCTTCTGCGCAATTCTGACAAGACTTTGACGGTCAACGACGTAGTATAGAACTTCACTACACACGATGAGATCCAAAGGGCCGGGCAGAGGGTCGCTTGTCAGATCAAGGCGTTCAAATGAGATGTTTTTCATAGCGGCGCAGCGTCGTCTAGCACGGGCCAAAGCGATACCTGAAACATCTGTCGCCAGCAGGCGTCTTACGAGAGGGGCAAGCCGCACAGTGAAGTGGCCCTCAGCACAGGCCAGCTCCAATGCGTGCTCGATTTCCAGCCCCGCGAGAAGCGAGGCGGTTTGCTCATATTTTACGCGCTCGTATTCGTTCGTGTAGCCCCAGGGATCCTCACCTTGCGCAAACAACGCTTCGAAATCGAGTCGTAGCGAATCAACCGCTACAGGGCTGGTCGGGGTTCTGGTCGGAACCTCCTCGGAAAGCGTAGTCACTTCGGAGGGCAGCAGTTCGGGCGAATAGACCGCGCCCCGCGGAGAGTTGGCTTCTGGGCCAGCCCGTGCGACAGGCTCTCCATTCTTCCGGGCTAGCTCTGCAATATCCCCAGAGGCTGCCCCGGACATTACCGCCCGCCTCGATGAGCTGTTGCCGATCGTGGTGAACGAGCGGCGTCCAGTGATCCAGCACGAGGATCCGGAAGGAATTGCCTCGGCAATGGCCCGGTCGGATTCAGGAGTCAGCAGGAGCTCTGGGGCTTTCACCACCGAAGCGCTGCCTCTTACCGATCCGCCGCAGCGCTGCTCGAGGCGTTGTCGAAGCGACGCGGGTCCATCCGGCCACCCAATCAGCAACTCCCTCACCGCAGCACGGCACAACTCAAAACCGGCCCACTTCGTAATCGCCGCGATCCAGCCCGGTGAGTGAAAAAGTGGATCAGCCGCATCTATCGACAATACCCCGAGCGGGATACCTGCCAGGGTAATGACAGCGGCGGGGTTTCGAGACACCATCGTTGTAGGCAGGGAAGCCCCTACTTCGATGCAGATACAAGAGGATCGTTCGGCGGAAAAGGTCTCGCGATTAGCAGCAACCTTCGCCTGATAGAATTCTGCGCTTCTCCAGTGCGGTCGGCCCCAGAGTTCCTGAAGAAACACAGTCCAGCCCGCCTGCTCGTGGAGCCTCGCTACAGGATCCTGATCCGATAGAGGCCAGGATCCAACTCGAATCTTGTCTCGCCAAGCAGTGACGATATCATTTTCAGTTTGAAGGTTGAGTTTTGAGTAGAGCGACTCATGGAAGTATGCCCCAAGTATCTGCCAGGCATGTTGCGCTGCGATGGCATCATGCAACACGTATGGACTGACTTCGTCATCGAAGACTGGTAGTTCGACGGATCCGATGCGGTGTCCCTTCCACTCGACTGAACAGTGCAACCGTTCCACGCCCGCAGGCGTATTCACCCGAACTATCTCGCTGGCGGCATTTAGGCGGGTGGCATAGGTCGCTCCGATCTGAATCGAGTGAGAAGGAGGCGAAAGCTCCAGAATACGGCTCACGACCGCCGACTCCACAGAAGAGGCAAATCCCTTTGACTGTAGCTGATCCTCTGCGGCAAGGAGGAAGAGACCAACGAGGGGTTCGACCTTCAACCAGGCTTCGAGTAAGCCCGAGAGTGGCCCGCCCGACCTCATGATCAACCCATTGAGCATCGACGCTGCTACTGAGGTCGCACAAGGCGGAAGTCTCGTCCCCCTAGGCAATCTGTCGAGCATAGGGCGAGCATCCTCATTCCGGATTAGCAGCGAAGCTGCACACCAGCAGACCATGTGGACCTCGCAAGGGAAGAGCTCTTCTTTGGGAAGACCCATTGCGTGTTTGCGCATTGGGTGTAGGACGCGGGGGTCGTGGGAATGACCCGTGCGTATGACCCTGAGCCCGCAATCGAGCATCGTCCAAGCGTTTGATGACACGGAGTCAACGACTATCCTGTAATACGCAAGCACTTCTCGCACAGCGCCGAATCGGATCCCTGTGCGCGCGACTCGCTGCCACAAGTCCCAGTCAACACAACAGCTCAGAGATGTATCGAACATTCCTGCATCGATAACCGCCCGCCGCCGAACCAGGCAGCTGTGGATGATGAAGGGAGGGAATCGAGCCAGCACGGGGAAGAGGTCGCCCGTGTACGAACAGTATTCATCCCCGAAGAGCTTTTCCCCCTGGCGAAGACGAGACCAGCCGCAATGGACCGCGCCGAGCTGCGGGTAAGAGCGTATTGCGCCGGTCAGCGCCTCCAGGTGCCGCTCTGCGATCGTGTCGTCTGCGTCTAGAAAGACGATCCAATCGCACTCGGCGGCTTGTATTCCGAGGTTGCGCGCCGCACTCACTCCCAGAGCACGCTGGGCGAGCACGCTGATCCTGTCATCCTCTGTGGAAAGCCGGCGAGCGATCATCAAGGTGGCGTCGGTAGAACCATCGTCTACGACAACCGCTTTCCAGTTCGGGAAGGTTTGAGCTCGCACGCTCTGAAGGCACTCTTCGAGCGTATCTGCGGCATTGCGCGCCGCTATGATCACCGAGACACAAGTATCTTTAGACATCGAGAATCCTCTATCGCTAGACATCGAGAGTCGCGTGTGCGCCCTACTCCCAGGGGTCATCGAGATCAAAGTGTTTATCTTACCCGATATTCCAGATGACAGCATGTAACATTTCGTGCTAGGCACAAAGCAAGTTCCGAGATGCCCGGCTCATGAGGTGACGGACTTTTGACGAATCCCATTGCGAACGTTCTGGTGACCGGCTCGAGCGGCTTGATCGGGTCCGAGCTCATCACGTATTTCGATCGTCTCGCGGATCGGGTGATTGGCATCGACAACAACATGCGTGCTGATTTCTTCGGACCGGGGGGAGATACTCTCTGGAATCTCGAACGGCTGCGGGAAGCAACCTCTCACTTCTCCCATAAGCCTCTCGACATCCGCGATCGGGATGGACTAGCGGACCTCTTCCAAGGAGACGGGCCGTTCGATCTGGTGATCCACTGTGCAGCCCAGCCAAGTCACGACCTGGCAGCGCGTCGGCCGTTCGACGATTTCGACGTCAACGCCGTGGGTACCCTAAATCTCCTGGAGACCACAAGGCGTTACTGCCCCGATGCCGTGTTCGTCTTTCTCTCGACCAACAAGGTCTATGGGGACGCTCCCAACGAGCTCCCGTTGAAGGAGCTGGAACGTCGTTGGGACTACCTGCGTGAGGACGATTACGACGGCATCACCGAGGAGATGCGGATCGACCGATCCAAGCACTCGCTGTTCGGGTCCAGCAAGCTCGCCGGAGACATCATGACGCAGGAGTATGGTCGCTACTTCGGGATGCGCACCCACTGTCTGCGTGGAGGCTGTCTCACGGGTCCATACCATTCCGGGGTCGAACTGCACGGATTCCTGTCCTACCTGGTCAAGACACAGCTACTCGGCGGTACGTACACGATCTTCGGCTACAAGGGAAAGCAAGTCCGAGACAACATTCACAGCTATGACGTAGCGACGTTGATCGAGAGGATCTACCATGAACCGCGTATCGCGGAGGTATACAACGTCGGGGGAGGGAGGGAGAACTCGTGTTCGATCCTCGAAGCCTTCGATATGACGGAGTCCATGACAGGACAGCGAATGAACTTCCGTTATCTCGACGATCCTCGCGTAGGGGATCACATCTGTTATATCAGTAATCTCAATCGAGTGAAGAGCCAGTATCCAGGCTGGCGGATCACGAGGTCACTCGACACGATCCTTCGCGAGCTTATCGAGGCGTGGGACCTCCGCCTTAGCAACTCCCGCTCCGATCAATTGAGTCGGTGAACCTGCCTGCGCGTGACTGACACTCGTGGAGACCTCTTTCATCGACACGCTGGCGCTCCGCGAAAGGTTCTGCGACCACTATCTCCGTAAGCGGGATCCAATCGCAGAGGATCGAATGTTCTGGCGGGCGCATTCGTTCCGCCAGCTGGTTCATCTCCTACCCGGTCAATCGATCCTCGAGCTCGGTTGTGGTGGTGGAACGTTCACCCGTCAACTCGCTCGGGTGTCTCGCGGTGAGAATCCTATCATGGGAGTCACCTTCCAGGATGGTCTTTGGAGGGGCGACGTCCCTGCATCGGTAACACTAGTCCATGCGGAGATGCTCCCCGGTCCGCTAGCGGGCCGGACGTTCGACTTCGTGGTTGCCACCGACCTGCTCGACAAGCGGAACTGCGCGGAGCTACTCCAGCACGTCTACGATCTCCTGAGTCCGGGAGGGGAGGTCGTGTTCTACGAGAGCAATCCCTGGAACCTGGTGCTCAAGGGGCGACGTTTCGTGGGCAGCTTATTCGGCCGGCGCGATCCACGATATCTGCTGCCCCGGCCGCAGCTCTACGAGCTCATGTCGGAGGTAGGCTTCATCCGAGTGTTCGCGGTCTTCCACGATTTCGTCTATGCTCCTCTCAGCCCTCGACTGGTGTGGTTGCTCAGGGGTCTCTCTATCGTAGCTGAGAACATGCCTGGCGTGCGCACGTTCGCCGGGTCCATCCTCCTGCACGCCCAGAAGCCACCACGCCGGGTCGAGAAGTCGGGTTCTTCCCTCTGTACCCATCCCTCGCTTCGTCGGGCGATCTCAGTCGTCATTCCATGCTACAACGAGGAGATGAACATCAAGCCGCTCATCGTCCGGCTCCGGGATCTGTACGGTGACTATCTGCACGAGATCATTCCTGTCGATGACAACAGCACGGATGGAACGCGTGCGGTGATGAGGCAGCTTGCCGAGGAAGACGATCGAATCCGACCCGTTTTCCGCACCCCGCCTCAGGGGGTAGGACGGGCATTGGCGGACGGCTACCGGGCCGCGACCGGGCAGTATGTCCTGTCGATGGATTGCGACTTCCAGCACCTTCTGCCTGAAATCCGAGACCTCTTCGATGCAGCTGCCAAAGGCTACGACCTGATCATGGGCAGTCGCTTCTCCAGGCACAGCGTTCTGCTCAATTATCCCTTTCAGAAGATCGTAGCCAACCGTGGTTTTCATCTCCTGGTCCGCTATGTCCTGCGTTGGCGCGTCCGGGATGTGACGAACAACCTGAAACTCGTTCGCCGCGAGGTGCTCCACGAATTGCGCCTCCTGGAGCCCGGGTTTGCCGCGAATGCCGAAACTGGCCTTCAACCGCTCCTCATGAAACGTCACGTCAAAGAGGTTCCGATTTCGTGGATCAACAGGACTCCCGACATGGGGACGTCGTCGTTTCGCCTGGCGCGAGTCGGTGGTGGCTATTGGAGGGTTCTGCTGCGGATCTCGCTCGCCAGATTCGGGATCGGCCCCTATGCCTCGTTGCGAAGCGCAGGGCTAAAGACTTCGACACGAGCACGTGACACAGAGGCCCCATGACCGAGCGCCTCGTCGCTCGATGGTCGGAATTCACCTCTGAGAGCTGGACCCCCGCCTTTGTTTGGGTGATCTGGGCTATCATGCTCGTCAGCGCTCTCTCGGCGATCGCGATCTATGGCCGAGACATTCCACTTGCCGAGGATTGGTTCATGGTCCAACCACTTACGGGCCATGAGCCTGACCTCGCTGCATGGTCCTGGTGGCAGAACAACGAGCATCGCCTCCCGTTACCGAAGCTGGTGTATCTGCTCCTGCTTGAGCTCTCGGGAGGCGATTTTCGTGTAGGCATGGTGTTCAATGCGCTTGCGCTCAGCGCGCTCGCCGCGGCGATGGTCGTCGCCGTCAGGGAACTCCGCGGCGGTCGGACTGTCCTGATCGACGCGTTCTTCCCGATCGTTCTTCTTCACCTGGGCCATTGGCCCAACCTGGTATGGGGCTGGCAGATCCAGTACGTCTTGTCGGTCGTGCTCACAGGCATGCTCCTTCTCCCCGTCGTAAGGGCGCCGGCCCTGACGGCCCGAACAGCCGTCGGCGTAGCTGTATGCCTAGAAATTATGAATTAGTTCT
>DAISKX010000130.1:0-8331 GCA_036820725.1 Nitrospiraceae bacterium | reverse complement strand
CGCCCCGGCGCCGCCGGCAAACACCAGGGGAACCACGCCGAGGATGAAGGCCATCGAGGTCATGATGATCGGCCTGAACCGCAGCTTCGCCGCTTCGAGCGCGGCTTCCAATGGGGCCATACCAGATTCCACTCGTTTGTTGGCAAACTCTACGATCAAAATCGCATTCTTCGCAGAGAGGCCGATCAGGGTGACGAGGCCGATCTGGAAATAGATATCGTTCGCCAATCCGCTCACCCATACCGCCGTCATGGCACCGAACACCCCGAACGGCACGGCAAGGATCACGGCAAACGGCACGGTCCAGCTCTCATACTGCGCCGCCAAGACCAGAAAGACCATCAATAGGCCAAAGGCGAAGGCAAATACGGATTCTGACCCCGCTTTGTGTTCCTGCAATGAAATGCCGCTCCATTCGATGCCGTAGCCTTTTGGGACCAACACCTGTTGCGCCACTTGGTCGAGGGCAGTCAAGGCCTGACCCGAACTATACCCGGGCGCGGCAGCCCCGAGAACCAGCGCAGTATTGAAGCCGTTAAAATGGGTGACAGGATCCGGTCCGCTCGTATACTCCGTGCTGACGACCGTATCGAGAGGAATCATACTCACCCCTTGGGCACCCTGAGCACGAACATAGACTTTGGAAATGTCTTCGGGCTTGGACCGGTATTGCGCGTCCGCCTCAGTTTGCACTCGATACACGCGCCCGAATTTCACAAAATCATTCACATATAGATTACCGAAGAACGCCTGCAGTGTATCAAACACTTCCGAAATGGGTACGCCCAACGCCTTCGCGCGTTCCCGATCGATCCGCGCATACAGGCGGGGGGCGCTGACGCGAAAGGTCGTGTCCATGCCGCCGATCACCGGGTTTTCCCGTGCCTTCGCGATAAACTCCCTCGTCACTTCGGAAAACTTGTTGAAATCACCACCGGCTGGATCCTGCACCTGTAAGGAGAATCCCCCCGTTGCGCCAAGACCGCGTATCGGCGGTGCGTTAAACGCGAGGATGAGGGCCTCCGGGATCTTGGCAAATTCTCCGTAGGCTGCCCCGATCAACGCATTGACGTGCTGATACGGTGCGCTTCGCTTGTCCCAGTGGTGCAAGGGCACAAACATCGTGGCGGAATTGGGTCCTCGGGTGTTAAAGACGAAATTCATGCCGGAGATCGCGTCAGTCGAATGAATAGCCGGATTGGAGAGAAAATAGCTTTCGACCTTGTTCAACACGACATCCGTCCTTTGCTTGGAGGCGCCGTCGGGTAACTGGACCACGGTGATAAAATATCCCTGGTCTTCTTCGGGGAGAAAACTGGCTGGAATCAATCGAAAGAGGCCGATGGCAGCCAATACAATCACTCCAACCACGAGGAGCGCCAACACCGAGCGGTTCATGATTCCTGTAATCGACGAGGAATATCGGTCTCTGGTCCAATCAAATATTCGATTGAACCAAGGAAAGAAGCCCCGGCGTTGGCCATGTCCTGGCTTGAGCACGAGTGCGCACAGGGCAGGACTGAGCGTCAGGGCGACAAACCCGGAGATCACGACGGCGATAGCAATCGTAATCGCGAATTGCTTATAGAGTTCCCCCGTAATACCTCCCAGGAACCCCACCGGCACGAACACTGCACACAAGACGAGCACGATTGCGACGACCGGGCCTGTCACTTCGGTCATGGCTTTTTTTGCCGCAGCCTTGGGCGATAACCTCCCCTCCCTCATATGGCGCTCGACGTTTTCGACGACGACGATGGCGTCGTCCACGACTATTCCAATGACCAACACCATTCCGAAGAGCGTGAGGGTATTGATCGAGAACCCAAGGGCCTGCAGACCGATGAATGCTCCGATCAGGGAAACCGGCACAGCGACGGCGGGAATGAGAGTCGCCCGCCAAGTCTGGAGAAACAGATAGACGACCAGGATTACGAGCACCATGGCTTCGGCCAGGGTCTTCACGACTTCCTGGATGGAGACTTCGATGAATCTGGTCGTGTCATAGGGCACGTCATACGACACACCCGGAGGGAAACTCTTGGCCACCTGAGCCATCTCATTCCGAACCTGCTTCACCGTATCCAACGCGTTGGCTCCGGGTGACAAGAACGTTCCCAGAAACACGTTGGGTTTCCCGTTCCAGCGTCCCTCGATGCTATAGGACTGAGCGCCGAGTTCGACTTTCGCGACATCCTTTAACCTGATCATGGAGCCGTTCGGAAGCGCCCGCACGATCAGGTTTTCAAAATCCTTCACTTCCGTCAGGCGGCCTTGTGTAATGATCGGGATCGTCAGTTCCGTTCCCTTCAGTGCGGGCTCGCGGCCGATCGTGCCGGCAGGAAAGTCGCGATTCTGTTCACGCACCACATTCGCGATGTCGGTCGGTGTGAGGCTGAGTTGCGCCATTCTGATCGGATCCAGAATCAGCCGCATCGAATAGTTCTGCGCGCCGAAGACCATGGCATTACCAACCCCCCGCAGCCGCTTGAGGTTATCGACCACGCGGAGGATGGCGTAATTGGATAGAAAGACTGTGTCGTGCGTGGGATCGCTCGAACTTATGGCTACGACGGCGAGGAGATCAGGGGATACCTTGTTGATGTTGATACCTTGACGCACCACTTCCGGTGGAAGTTGAGGTTCTGCAAGTTTGACCCGGTTCTGCGTCTGCACCTGTGCGATATCGACGTTGGTCCCGATCTCGAACGTCAACCTGATGCTCACGTGGCCGTCGTTCGTGCTGGTAGAATCGTAGTAGAGCAGGTTGTCGATGCCCGGCAGCTGCACTTCGATGGGACGCGCCACGGAATCCGCGATGACCTCGGCGCTGGCACCGGGATAGTCCGTCTCGATCTGCACGACAGGTGGCGTAATTTCAGGGAACTGGGCTATAGGCAACTCGCGTAGAGCGACCAGTCCCACCACGACCAGAATGATCGACAGCACGGATGCAAAGATGGGACGGTCGATGAAGAAATGCGATGTCACTGCGCTGCCTCCGTCTTGGAAGGGCTGATCTGCTTCGCTGACATGCCCGTCGCCGGCCCCCGATTTGCTTGCATTGGCTTCACGGGGGCGCCTGGCGCAACCTTGTGCATCCCTTCCACGATGATACGTTCGCCCGCATGGAGCCCTTCATCAATCAGCCATTGATTCCCTTGCCAACTCGAAGCCTGAACGGGACGTATTTCCACTTTGTCATCCGGGCCGACGACAAATACCATCGACCCCTTGGGACCCTGTTGCACGGCTCGTTGCGGAACAAGAATCGCCGCCGGTTTGGTGGACCCTTTGACGCGGACCTTTACAAACTGCCCGGGGAGAAGCACGCGATCCGGATTCGGGAATACAAACCGCCCGTTCCTCGCCCCCGTCTCTGTACGAAGACCGACATCGAGCAAGTCCAACGAGCCCTGTTGTGGATACCGACTACCGTCGGCAAACGTGATGCTGCCCGTCAATTGATATACATCGGGACTCTCCACCCTCTTCTCAGCCAGTTCCCGCCGCCTGTTCAGAAGATAGGATTCCGGTACGCTCACAATCACATACATCGGATCGATCCGATGAATCACATTCAGCAAATCCGTTTGCGCTGATACCAGTCGTCCTTCGTAGATGCGGCTTCGTTCGATCATCCCGCTGCTAGGAGCCGTGATGAGGGTATTGTCGAAGTCGAACTTCGCTTTGATGAGGTCCGCCTTGGCTGCCTGCAACGCCGCCTTGGCTGCCAGATCCTCTGCGATCGCGTCATCCACATCCTTCTGACTGACCGCCTGTTCGATCAACAGCGGTTTCACTCGAGCCAGATTCTGCTTGGCTTGCACCAAACGCGCCTCGGCCTGTGCAACTTTTGCCTTGCCGCTGTTGTAGACCGCCTCAAACGGCACCGGATCGATACGGTAGAGAGGAGCCCCTTTCTTGACATCCCGCCCTTCTTGAAAGAACAGGTCTTTCAGGATACCGGTCACTTGAGAACGGATCTCGACCGGACGAGAAGACTCCGCTTGGCCGATGAATTCAGGTTCGTCGGGAAGAGATTGAGCCGAAACCGTTACAACCTCCACTTCGGGAGGGCCAGGAGGCGGCAAAGAAGGCCCTTGCTGCCCGCAAGCGACGCTACCCAACAGCCCGAGAGAAAGAATCCCAACGACCACAACACGACCGACCACTGCTCGAGGATTCCACTGCCCTGATCGCGGGCCAGCTTCGGTTTGAACAACGGTAGACTCAAAGATATGAGGTGGCTGTAGCGGACCATGTCCACAAACTTGCTTAGGTACCATCACGTTTCCCCTCGTAGCTACCCTTCTGTTGGGCAGCACTATTTGGACACGAGCCCGTCAGCTCTTCGACGATCGATCGGGTCAAACATCCGGAAGCTTCAAAACTTACACCCGCGTTGCACATATCGCTTAACAGTCTTTTCCCATCCGCGTCAACGTACGTTACTTGGCAGAGGCTGACGATAATGGCAGAATTCTCAATACCTTGCAGTTGTTGCCAGGCTTGATTCAGCTCACCTACCCAAGCTCCTGCCACTCGGCCTTCCAGCTCAATCCTTGTCCGTCCTTGCGCACTATGAATCGTGATTCTTAGCATCTGACCTTTGTCTGCGTTTCAACTTCCTGCCTCAAGGCCCCTCACTGAGACGTTGCTTCCCATTCGAACCAGGGACAAAGAAATTGAACCCTTCTACGCAATCGGTGTTTTCTCCTGTGCCTCAACTCCCGTCTCACGTTGGACAACACAGCAATCGTCGTTACAGCAATCGTCGTTCCTCGAATACATAAAATATTGGGCTAGCCGGTAACTCATTGAAGGCAAAGCGATCCCTCCTCGATTCCCATGGAGAAAGTGCATTGAAAACTTCGATCGTGACGACGCAAGTCTGCCGTCACTTCGTCAGGTGCCGAAATATCGGCAATGCGATCGATTTGATCGTGAGTCCTAATGGGTCCGGCGTGACGCAGAGAACCGAGAGAACCGGCCCATCATGGCGTGGCCAGTTTGAGTCCGATGATTCCGGCCAGGATACATAAGATGCTTCCGATGCGGACAGCATCGCGCGATTCCCCAAACAAGATCATACCGGCCACCGCCGTTCCCGCGGCACCGATTCCAGTCCAAACGGCATAGCCTGTCCCGACCGGAATGGACTTGAGCGCGATGGCCAGTAACCAGACGCTGAGCCCCATGGAAACTGCCGTCCATACGCTTGGCCAGAGCCGCGTGAATCCATCCGTATATTTCAAGCCGGTCGCCCATCCGATTTCGAACAATCCTGCCACGATCACATAGACCCATGCCATCTCGCATCCCCCTCCTCGATCCGTTGTCTTCGCTTACTTGTTACGAGTAGGACACCAGACACCAGGCGATCCTCAGGCCACATACCTTGAATGTGCCTTTACATGTCGTGTCCTACGAACTCGCCCTCCTCTGATTCGAAAGCTGCCCGTGGCGATGATAGTCGTCGGTTGTCACCAGCGAATCTGGAATGTCGATATGAAGCCATCTCGCGACCATCGGAATGGTCGTTCCTTGCACCAAGACTGATGTCAACACGATGAAGAACACCAGATGAAATATCAGATCTGCCCGCGGCAGACCGGCCACCAACGGAAAGGTCGCGAGGATAATGGGCACGGCACCGCGCAGTCCCACCCATGCCACCAGAGCCTGCTCTCGCAATTTCATTCCCGCGAGCAACAGGATGCACACAATGGTCACCGGCCTGGCGATCACGATGAGAAAAACCGAGAGCAGGAGACCCGTCGTTAAAACGGGAACCAGTCGTGATGGAAATACTTGAAGCCCCAATGCCAAAAACATGACAATTTGCATCAACCAGGCCAGCCCGTCATGGAACTTTTTCAGTGACCGTTTGTGCCGGAACTTGGAATTGCCCATGGTCATGCCGGCCAGATATACGGCCAGGAAACCGTTGCCTTCGAGCATCGCCGTCACTCCGTATACGAAGAGGACCAGGGACAGGGTGAGGACTGGATAGAGTCCCTCGAAATCCAGCCGAATACGATCCACTAACATGACCATCGCTCGTCCAAGACCATAGCCCACTGCTGTTCCGACGGCCATCTGGACGATAAACATCAGTGCAAGATCGCCGAAAGACCGGTCCGCATCTTGAAGCAATCCAATCATCCCGAGAGTCAAGAAGACCGCCATCGGGTCGTTGCTCCCGGACTCTAATTCCAACAATTCCTTCAAGTGACCGGGTAATCGCACCCCCCGCGATCGCAGAACGGCAAACACTGCCGCCGCGTCGGTGGATGAGACAATCGATCCGAGCAGGAGGCCCTCCAGCCAACTGAATCCAAGCACGTACATGGAAAACCAACCGACAAGGATCGCCGTGATGACCACCCCCCGAACGTAGACAGTCCCAGCGCCGTCCAAATAATTGGCCTGGCGCGGCTCCAGTCGGTATCAAACCCGCCCGAAAACAGGATATAGGAGAGCGCAACCACACCAAGTGCCTGCACGACCCACGGGTAATCAAAATGGATTCCGCCCGGGCCATCCGACCCAGCCAACATGCCGATGACGAGAAAGAGGATCAGAGAGGGGATACCGACGCGGGCTGACACAAGACTCCCGACGACACTGAGAATGAGAAGAATGGAAATACCGAGCAGTACATATTCTATAGTCATCATCTCTGTGACAGTGCTGACCTAGGTGGTGATAAGCAGATGGATGCGTCCGGCTCGATAAACGCTACCGCGGCCGGGAAATACCAAGCTTGTGCATTTTGGATTGAAGGGTAGTCCGCTTCATGTCGAGCTTGGACGCCGCACCGATTGGTCCACCGATCACCCAGTGGGTCTCACGCAACACTTTGAGGATATGATCGCGCTCTGCCTGTTCCAGAGTCGCAATTGTTCCACGTGACCCGTTCGGCGCTTGCTTGAGTTCGGAGAGCGGGACGAACAAAGCAGGGCCTTGCGTCAGGATGACGGCTCGTTCCATGAAATTCTCAAGTTCTCGGACATTTCTAGGCCAGGCATACAGCTGAAGCGCCTTCATGGCCTCGGAGGGAATGGTCTCAATGGCCTTCTTCATGCGAAGGGCAAACTTTTGGGCGAAATGGCGGACCAGCAGCGGAATATCCTCTACCCGGTCCCGCAACGGGGGCACAGTAATCGGAAAGACGTTCAGCCGATAGTAGAGATCGTTGCGAAAGGTCTGTTGCTCGACCATCTGCATGAGATCGCGATTCGTTGCCGCCACCACACGGACTTCGACCTGAATCGTCCGTGTCCCGCCCAACCGCTCAAACTCCCGTTCCTGCAACACGCGAAGCAGCTTCACTTGCAGTTTGAGAGGAATCTCCCCTACTTCGTCGAGAAAGATCGTTCCCCCATCGGCCAATTCGAAGCGTCCGACCTTTGTGCTGATAGCGCCGGTAAACGCGCCCCTTTCGTGTCCGAATAATTCACTTTCCAACAGGCCCGTAGGGATGGCGGCGCAATTTAGCTTGATGAACGTCCGCCCCTGCCGATCACTCAGGTTGTGGAGTGCCCGTGCGATCAATTCCTTTCCGCTGCCCGTCTCGCCCAAAATCAGGACCGTCGAATCGGTAGCCGCCACCGTCTGAACATCCTTGAGCACACGCCGGAGAGCAGGGCTTTCGCCGATGATTTCATCGAAGTTGTACTCAGTCTGAATTTCCTCTTCGAGATACAGCTTTTCTCCGGCCAATTTGTCCTTGAGCTGCGCAATTTCCTGATAGGCGAGCGCATTCTCGACCGCGATCGCCACCTGCCGCGCGACCAGACTCAATAACTCGACGGCTTCCGATGTGAATCCGTCGTCCCGGAGTTTTCCGACGTTCAAGGTTCCCAGTACACGATCATGCGACAACAGCGGCAGACTGCAGTAGGATTGCACCCCGCGATCCAGGAGCCGTCTCGCGATCAGAGATTCGGGGGACATTGCCTCCAGGTCTGCCCGTCGAAAAACAGCGGGTTCACGCGTGCGAATGGCGATTGAACACGGTGATGTCATGCCGGGCTCGGCGCGGCCTTCTTCGATAAAACTTT
Source organism: Nitrospiraceae bacterium (assembly GCA_036820725.1). Lineage (GTDB taxonomy): Bacteria > Nitrospirota > Nitrospiria > Nitrospirales > Nitrospiraceae > DASSBQ01. The sequence goes on along the minus strand of DAISKX010000130.1, from coordinate 262 downwards.
CATTCTTGGCAAAATCGAGCACGTGGATGCGCCAGTCCCGGCTTTCAGAGTCGTAGAGGAGCAGACTCGATCCATCTGACGGCCGTGAACACAGCATCAAGGTTCAGATGGGACACGACGGCATTGTTGACTTCGAGCAAGAGACGCAACCGATCCCGTTCGTGCCGGAGCAACGCCTGCGCCGCCTGTGCCTGACCGTAATTCAACACATTCTCCACTGCGACGGCCACCTGGCGTGCCACCTGCCTAAGAAAAACTCAAG
>DAISKX010000129.1:0-8356 GCA_036820725.1 Nitrospiraceae bacterium | reverse complement strand
AGCGAGGACGGCTGTGGCGTAGCCGGGTGTCCACGGAATTGGGGGAAGGTCACTCTACAAACAGGGAAGCCGATCTACCTTCACCAGCGAGGAACTCATATGGCCAGTGGCCGTCTCTCAGAGCGTGATTACGTGGATCTCGCGAAATACCTGTGCGCGGCCTATCCATCCCATCGGATGAAACTCAAGAGTATCGATTATGCATTAAGACGTCATGTGGAGCGAATACCGGGCAAAGCCTTGCTTGAGGAGACGTTTAAGACGTGGATGGGGGCAGAGGCACAAGGCCCGAGAGGCGCCGCATGAGAACGACCCAAGTAAGTACTAGTGACAGGCGACGAGCGTTCTGCAATGATATGCGTGAACATTTTTGGGCACGTTCAACGCGACGGAATACCGGCGATCTCTCCCTCCGGGATACACACCTGAGAATTCGCCTTTCTGATTCAGGATGATGGTTTTTGGGGAGGAACCTTCTTTCCCTTTGTTCGTGCTTCCGAAAGGCCAATGGCAATCGCTTGCTTCCGACTTTTCACTTTTTTGCCGCTGCCGCTCTTGAGCGTACCTTTCTTTCGTTTGCGCATGGCCTGCTTAACAGTTTTTTGAGCCCCCTTACTATACCTGGCCATATCATCGTCCTTTCATCAAAATTTCCCTCGAAATCTCAAGAATACATTAAGGGCAAACCTTTCTACCGTCACTTGCCTATCCTTACAGTTCCCTCCATCCGACCCCGAAGTTCCCCACGCTCAGCGCTCCCGCCATCAACACGAGGGGCTGGTCCGATCGCTTGCATCTGTACTGCGTAGCACTTCTCTTGAAAAGGTGAACAACGCTAAGGCTTAATTACACACACTGCCATAGCAAAACAATAACTAGGCAAAGCCCCAGCCAGAGGCCCCACCAGGAAGTGACTGTTGCTAAATCTTCACGCAGATGCCTGTTCGTCAACCGCCCGTCGTGTAAAGTACCGGCTCAAAAAACGAGCATTGGAGAACGCCAAGCCGCAAGGCCTTACTTGGGCTCTTTATAACATTGATCAGTGTGGCTCATGAGACCTTTAATCGATCCATCAGGGCCTGGACCGTCAGCGGAGCGTTGCCTTCTGACCGGTTGTTCACGAGTACATAGGATCGGCGATTCTCCATAGTCGCTTTCTTCACCAGATCGGTCGTCTCCCGTCTCATTTCCGGTAGCTCTTCGACTATCTTGCCGTACGGCTGGGTCCGTTTCTTCGCCGCCTCATAAGACATCTTTAAGGGTGTGAGCAATCGCAGCACTGTGAATGGAGCAGTAAAGCCTTCCATCCGTAGATGCTGCTCTACGAGGGACGGCATGTAGCTCCAATGGTTGTAGACGTGGGCCACGCTATGCTTCTCCAGGAGTTGAGCGTATCGGTCACCGAGTAGGCCCGGATTACGGGTCTCGATTGCATAGAGGAAGTCTTTGGGGAGGGCCCCTAGAAAGGTATCGAGTCGAGAGAGAAACTCATCAGCGGGCACACTGTGCCGTTGAAGTTCAAACACGAAAGGGCCGGTATGAGACTGAAATTTGGCCTCGCGGTAGGGAGCAAGCACAAGATCGATGAACGCTCGGGCATCGAGAAAACGAGGGTTCGGTTGCCCAGCCCTTATTCCATAACGGGCATGGGTGGCATAGGTCGAGATCGTAATCTCTTCCCAGACCTTGCAGCACATCTCGAAGTCTTCAGGAATCTGATTAAGATAGCGCCGGAGTTGATTGACCGTGGGTGGGCGATAGAATGTAGAGTCATTGCCCACCGTGCGAAAGAGCGCGGTCCCGTTGAATTGATATTGGCAATACTCGCCGAGGCAGTCGCGGGCGAATGTCGTCTTCGCATATTGCCGATGATAGACTTGCCCTTGCCAACCTTCATATGTCCACGTCGACGTCCCGAGCCGGATCAGTGGAGAGAGCGTTGTGGTGGACGAGCCTGGAAGATTGGCCTCATCAATCATGAAATTTAGAATAGGCCTCCTGTTGCGAAAGAAGCAAGGTGAGTAAGGTGGTGTATGCCTGGCACACACGTGAGATAGATGGATGGATATATGCGCTGTAAATTTCCGGGTATCATGTGAAGGTGACGCTTTACCGACGCAGAAGACCATATACACTCCTAGAGATATCCCACCGCAGCTGCATTGAGTATTCGAAGCTCTTGCATTTCGCACAGTGCACTCCGTGCGGAACCGATCAGTGGATTCCCCTTAAGCCTGCTTTTCCTTATTCTTTAGCCGCAACGGGTTGAGGAGGATCGGGCGCTTAAATTGCAGGACTGTCGACCAACCAGAGTCCTGACGCCCATCAGGACGATGGCACTTAAAAATCTAATCAGGACACTCGCATGACGGAATGCACTGGACCAGCGTCGTCCCGATGATGGCCGGCTTCTATTGGTTCCGCGACTCTACCGGTGTGCATCTGGGAAACGTATTTCAAGGTCTCGACGGTTTCATGGTGGTGGTGATCCTCCTTCCCTTGAAGCGACTTTTGAAGCAACCTTCCGTGGTCGAGTTTCTCCTCAGAACTCCCATCCCGCTGTGTCTTATCAAAGGTGAATGGGTGGGGCCGCTCGCTCCTCCATGATGAGTCTCAGCCGCGTCTCATAGCGGTCGGAACCTGACCTTCTTCCAGCCTCCAAACCTTCCTGCGCCATCGTCGAATTACTAATGCCGAATGACTATAGACAAGAAATTTCTGGCGTTTCTGGTGCGGAAGCATTTATAGAAGCGGACGCATGGCGTCCATTCTCATCATCGATGACAATGAATTGGTACGAGGGTTTCTTCGAACGGTACTCGAGGGTGCCGGGCATACCGTGGTTGAAGCCTCCCAGGGGAGAGAAGGATTTCAGCACCTGGGCCGGTTGCGGTTTGACATGGTCTTAACCGACATCTATATGCCGGATTGCGACGGGCTGGAGGTGATTATGACCCTCCGGCGTGATTTCCCGGAGATCAAGATCCTCGCGATAACAGGGGGATCAGGGGATAAGAATCTCCTGACGGCTGCGCGAAAATTGGGGGCGGCTCAGGTACTGGGAAAACCCATCAGTGTAGAGACGCTTTTGAAAACGGTCGAACGTACGCTAGCCGGTATCCCGCAGTCGCTCGCATAAAGATTCCTCGCCTCGTCAGATTTCTCATTTCAACGAAATAGTGCAGGTCTTAACTCGCATTATTCATGAGCTTCTGCTGCAAGCGCGGATACACGGCTGCAACGGGCGTGTTGGCGCTCAGTCCTTCAACATACTGCACGAGTATGCTTCAGGCCTTCGCGCCTCCGAGTGCCCGCCTCGCGTCTCGTCCATGCGCTTTCCGCGCCCAATCTTTGATTAAAATGCGGGTCACCGAGTGTGGTCTGGAAGCCTGGTAAAGAGCGTGGCGAGATAGACTTGCAGGTCGACAAGGTCGTGCATGAATTCTATGCACGACACGTGAGCCCGGAGCGTGATGAGATGGGCACTCGCACCTCCTAGAAGGATCGTCCGGTTAGGATTTGCCAGCTCAACCAGCGCTTGGGTTAGGGGTGAGCAATTCAGGAGGTGGCGTGACGACAGAGATGAGCACAAGGTGTAGCCGGACCTGGTCACAGAATTTCAGCAAGTCTTCAGCAGGCATGGTGTGCGCTTCAAACGCACGGCACGGGATTCCGGTGTGCTCGCAACGCAAGTGATCACGGAGGTATGCAGAACGATCGGAGCGAGCCTGACGGGATCCGGCACGAGAAGGCATCCGAATGTGATCGGTTTAGAGGATTGCTCGTTCTGACGTTCCATCAATACTTTGCCGGACGATATGGATCAGATCGATATCTCGGCCGCTGCGATGTACGATGTGTGGAGAGGTGATTGATCCTCCCTTGAAAATCGCCGGAGTGTTCATCACCGAATTTGCTGTACGGGATCAAGCAGTGAAATTACGGGCAGCGAATCGTCGCAATTAATCCACTGAGCAGGAACCCTTCCGACGCGGAGGATCGATGCGGTGATCAATCTGGCGGGCGAGCCGATTGTGGGCAGTCGTTGGACGGAGTCTCGCAAACGCCGCATTACTCAGAGTCGGATAGACGCGACGAGAGCGATTGTGGAGGCATTGCGCCCACACGCCGCAGGGTCTCGTACATTAATCAACGCGTCGGGTATCGGCTACTATGGGCCGAGTAAGGGCATTTCAATATATGAAACGGTTGGTGCGGGCGATGGATTCCTGGCTGACCTCTGCGTAAAGTGGGAAGGAGAGGCGCGCCGCGCCGAAGACTTCGGGGTCCGTGTCGTGCGGCTTCGGGATGGTTCTCGAGAACGATGGAGGTGCGTTGGCCAAGATGGTCTTGCCATTTCGCCTGTTTCTCGGTGGACCGATCATGGCGGGTACTCAATGGGTCACATGGATCCATCGCCAGGACATCATCGGCTTGGTGCAATGGACACTTAGCTATCTGAGTGACCGATGCCGTAAACGCCGTCTCCCCTGATCCCGTCACCATGGGGACATTTTGTCGGATGCTTGGACCGGTGTTGAACAGGCCATCGTGGCTCCCGTGCCGGAATATATGCTGCGCGCCGGTCTGGGCGAGTTGGGAACCGTGATGACAACCGGCCAACGAGTGCTGCCTCGGGTCGCCTTGCAAGGAGGATACACATTTCGCTATCCGACGTTGGAACCGGCGCTCCTGGCGGTGTTTTCCGATCGAGGAGAATGACTGCTGCATCTGTCACGTGAGAGGGGAACCACACCGGGTCGTGCGTTCATGAAGGTTGGGCAAGTGAGATGAGAGGCGGACATTGCTCCATATGTAATCGAAGACTTGATGAATTCATTTCTAGCTTACGTTCACGTGCTGGGGATCGCTGTCCTGGTGGGAAAGGTCGTCTTGTTGTCCTTCGTCGTTGCGCCGGTACTCGCCAGGACGCTGGATCCGGAGCATTTCGGCACTGTCGTCCGCCGGCTATTTCCTGCCTATTATCTGGTCGGAATTGCCGCTGCTGCCGTTGGACTGATGGCAGTCAGTGCTATGGGGATTATGCGCGGTGTGAACCAGGTAATCGTCGTATCCGTCGGTCTGTGGTGTATCGTCCTCGCGAGCGAGGCGTACTGTCGGTCCTGGCTGACGCCACAGAGTAATGTAATGCGCGATCGATTGAAGGAACAAGAAGAGAGGGGTTCAGTCGATCCGCGGTTGAGGGCTTCGTGGAATCGTCTGCACCAGCGATCCGTTTCTCTCAATACCGTTGTCCTTATCGTAGGCTTGATCCTGCTCGGATTGGCACACCCTCAATCACCATAAGGAGGAATTGTATGCATGATACTCGAACTCGTTGTACATCTGGCGCCGTCAGCGTGCTATCCATCACCGTCCTGGTGTTTCTGTCAGGGATCGGCAGCATCACGCAGGCAGCCGAAGAGCCAGATAAGAAACCTCCTCGGAGCGAGTCATCTCAGGGAGGACCGGAGAACATGCCGGACGGGGTGATCGGCGTGTCCCTTCAGGTTTCTGCGGAACACATAGGCGACCCTGCCCGGCTGTATGTGGCTCACATTCATCCTGAAGGGCCGGCGCGTCAAGCCGGACTGAAGCATGGCGACGAGGTCATTGCTGTCGATGGCGCATCGGTTGAGGGAAAAACATATGAACAAGTCGTCAGGATGGTGCGAGGCGCACCTGGGGCGACAGTCAAGATACAGGTCAAGAGCGAAGGTGCGCCGCGGGATACGACGATCACGCGCGTAGCCAGCGGTATGCTCTACAAGGCTCCGATGGGGTCTCATGAGGGCCCGGCGAAATAAGTCGATCGATATCGGCAGTGGCTGTTGAGGAGAGGGAGATCTATGCACAGGCGACGCTGGAAAGTCATCGATGCACTTCTCAGTGCAGGAGTCCTCCTGATGCTGTGGAGTGTGCCGGCTTCGGCCGATGAAGCCGGACAGACCCACTATGCGCCCCAAGGAGAGCTGAAGAAACTGGCTACCTATTTGGAGGCGGCGGATTACCGGAGCGCACTGGAAGAATGCCAGCGAAGGCTTGAAGCGGATCCCACGGTCGAAGGCTATGTACACCTGACCTATGTATACCACGCGATCGGGGCCTATCTGATGTTTCTGGAACGATCCGAGCGGTGGGGAGCGGTTGAGCAGTTGTATTTGAACCTCGCCCGTCGGGATGCACAGGATCTGATCGATCCTCCCGGCGGGCTGGCGCGTATGGCAAAAGAAACTATCCAAGCCAGCGTCCAACAGCAGGCCGACCTGACAGCGGCGATGGCGACCCGTCTTGACCGGGCAGCCACCGAACGTCTCCGGGGACAACAGCGTGCCTGGCGCGCCGAACACTCACAGGATTGGTGGACCACTGTTCCTGAAGCATGGCGTGGCCGATCAGGCCACAATCCTGAGTCAAGGAACCACCAGTGAAGTGCCGCGGCCGATCGGTATGGCCTGCCTCACACGAGGTGCGGTGATGCGGGGATTATGTGGTTCCGGCGCGATCTTCGCATGCGCCCGCTTCCTGCGAAATTGATCCACGAACCGCATCTCATGAGCCTGCAAGAGCAACGTCGGCTGGTGTGTATGATCGGAACGAACTACCCTCTGTGATCGTGGATCATCTGAAGGCACGCAACGAGTATTTGGAATTAGGCAAACAGGCGAAAGCAATTCATAAATATGAGAAGCACCCGCAAGGAGAAGGTTTCGAAACCCCTGCCGCCGGTTCGTGTCGGAATCAGCCGCTGCCTGCTCGGCGATGCGGTGCGATACGACGGTGGTCATAAACGGGACACTTTCCTCGTGGACATGCTGGGAAGAGTCGTGGACTGGGTGCCGGTATGCCCCGAAGTGGAAGCGGGGATGACGACGCCTCGTGAACCGATTCGCCTGGTCGGCAATGCACGAAGGCCTCGCCTCATGGCGGTGAAGAGCGGGGAAGACCTGACGCAATTGATGAGTTCCTTCTCGACGCGACGCGTTGCCGAGTTGGAGGCCAACGAACTATCCGGCTATGTCTTCAAAAAAGACTCGCCAAGTTGCGGGGTGGAAAGGGTCCGCGTCGTCAATCACCAAGGCATACCTGCCAGGAATGGAATCGGGGTGTTCGCGAAAGTGTTCATGGAGCATTTCCCCTTGATTCCAGTCGAAGAGGAAGGACGGCTGTGCGATCCGGTCCTTCGGGATAATTTCATCGAGCGGGTGTTCAGCTACCATCGATGGCGTTCGATGATGTTGGGTCCGGTTTCCAGGAATGCCGTGGTCGAGTTTCACACCTTGCATAAGTATGCGCTGCTGGCACATAGCCGGGATCACTATCAGGCGCTCGGGCATCTGACGGCGCAATCAAGCCGGTACCGACCGAGGGATTTGCTTGGGCGTTACGGCGAGATTTTCATGGAGGCGTTGAAGATCAAGGCCACGGTTCGCAAACATGTCAACGTGCTCCATCATCTTGTCGGCCATTTCAAATCTCGTCTCAGCTCAGTCGAGCGATCAGAACTGGACGCCGTCATTGCAGATTATCATCGTGGTCTCGTGCCATTGGTCGTTCCGCTGACGCTCGTCAAACACTACGTCACGATGTATGACATTGCCTACATTCACAATCAGGTCTATTTGAATCCGTATCCAAGGAGCTGATGCTCCGTAATCGAGTATGAGGGGCATGATGCAAGCCAGTACACGCGGCGTGATTCTTGTCGGACATGGCGGGATTCCCAAAGATTGTCCGGGCGATCTCGTGATGAAACTCAAGCGATTGGAAGGACAACGAAGACAGAGTGGTCAGTCAATGTCGGCGGAAGAAGCTGAGTTGGATAAAAAGATTCGTCAGTGGCCGCGGAACGCGGAGACCGATCCCTATCAAACCGGCCTTCAAGCCCTGGCTTCGGAACTGCGGCCCTTGCTGAACGGGGCGCTTTTCGCGGTCGCCTATAATGAGTTCTGCGCGCCGACGCTGGAAGAGGCGGTTGCGGAGCTCGTTCGGCAGGGAGTCTCGGACATCATGGTGATTACGACGATGTTCACGCCGGGAGGGTCGCACGCGGAGGTAGAGATCCCGGAAACTCTCGATCATCTGCGCAAGAAATATTCTTCGCTCACGCTGCGGTACGCGTGGCCATTTGATCTGAATCTGGTTGCGACCATGCTGGCCGAACAAGTTGCACAGTGTTCCAAGTGATCGCAGGTGATGGAATACCGACTACGTATTGACGGCTCCTACACACAAACCGAATAGCGGGCTGAACAGCAGAGATCTGAAACGTCCGACGCGTTCAGCGTTCTAGTTGTTCTTCGCCAATTCTTCCAGGCGAGCCCGTGCTGTTGTAGCGGCCATGCTGTTCGGATAC
>DAISKX010000128.1:0-8377 GCA_036820725.1 Nitrospiraceae bacterium | reverse complement strand
CCGACATCTGCAGATGCTTGGTGATGATCTCGGTCGTCGTCGCCTTGTCCATCAACTTGAGCACCCGCTCGTTGCCGGACTCATACCCGAAGTGGAGATACCTGCAGCCGGAGTCCCTCGCATCCTGCCAGACCGACTCTTCGAGCAGGCTCTTCTCGAACCGCATGTGGGTCGTCCAGATGATGTCCATCTTGCTGTCAATCAGGCCGCGCGAGAGCTTGCGGAAGAGCGCCGGCGGATAGGACTCGTCGGTGAAGTGGAAATGCGTGGCGCCGTACTTGTCCTTCAGGTGCTTGATCTCATCAAGAATGTCCTGAATCTTCTTCGTGCGATAGCCGGCCGTGTAGCCCTCTCCATGGTCGCAAAACTCGCAACGGCCCCAGTAACAGCCTCGAGTCGCCAGGTACGGCAACACCTTCGTCGGCACGAAATACTTGTCGAGCGGCAGGCCGTCGAAGTCCGGAGGGGGCAACGCCGCCATGTCTTCCGAATAGCTCATCGGTGACACGTGCACGCCCTTGTCGTCCTTATAGATGGTATTCGGCACCTGTGACAGATCGCGCTTGGCGCCGACCGATTCAACCAATTGGAGAAACGCCGTCTCCCCTTCATAGACCACTGCGCTGTCGAAATACTTGAACAGCGGCGACTCCGGTAGGACGTCGCGGAGACGCGTGACGGTATTACCACCGATGGTCACATGGATGTTGGGGAAATGCTGTTTGATGAGCGCGCAAAACGTCATCGAGGAGAAGATCTGCTGCTGCAGCACGATCGAGATCCCGACCACATCCGGCTGCTCGGCTTCAATGACCGGTTTGACCAGATGCTCGAACACGTCCCGGTAGACATTCACCTGTATATCCTCAATGGCATCCACCACCTCGGCCGAGACAAAGGGTTTGTAGGACAGATCCGTTTCCATCGGCGGCATGCAAATGCGCGCCGGCGCATAGACCAATGAACTGACCTGCGTGACCTCGCGAAAAACGTTAATCGCCCATTCCAACTTATCGATATCGTAGAAATTCTCCTCGCCACGGATGATCCGCTTGGCCTGCTCCGCCTTCTTGATCAGCTCGTCGATCCGCTGGCGGGTCAGGTCGCACAGGGCCATCTGCACGTCCATTTCCCATTCGGCGAGTTCACGCTTCTTCGCGAGCTTGCGCAGCCGGTCCAACTGCTGCGGCACGCGTCGCAGGACCTTCTTGAGAAAGTCTTCGCTGAAGTACCAGTCATACATTTCGAGATTAATGTCCTTCTGTATGACCGTGTGCCCGGCCTGGCGGAGGATGGAGGTGAGGCAGGGAAGGCTGAGATAGGGCTCGGACGGAAACCAGTCAGGCGGGAAGATCAGCATAACCTTCATCTTCCGGCCGCTCGCGGCTTCCGACGTCTGGCGGTGGAGCTGGATCAGCTCCTTGGAAGCCAGGTCGCCCTTCGAGTATTCGACTTTCATGAAGGCGGCTCCTCTATCGGCCAGGCACTCGGAAACTATCAGAATGCCAAGGGGTTAGCCTGAAGGAGTTCGTATTGTACGAGGGAGTAAGAAGGATATTCAAGGGCGGGAATGGTCGGACAACCAAGGCGGCGGATTCAGACCGCATGCGCCGCACAACGGTTTGACTTCCCTCTATCAAAGATCTGGCGAGGCACCACGTTTCGTATGCCAGAGGGCAAGTATCTCGATCGTCATGGGCTCGGAAATCATGCGATAGTACAGGTAATAATGGACGCGGGAAAGATGAATACGGCGGAGACCGGCAAGCTTAACGTTCCGAGCTTGTGCCCCGATGGATGGCTGCGAGGCAAGGAGTTGGAGTGCGCGCTCAAGCTCCACGGCAAATGCGTCTGGAGCCTTGGGTCGATTGGCGACCCACCATTCGGCAGCTTCGGCAATGGCTCGTGCCGCGCTGCTGACGATGTGGACGGGGTACGGACCACTCACGCTCGGCGGATCTGCTTGAGGACTTGCGTTGCGCTTGTCGTCTCCCCTCGCTCCGCTTCCGCGATCGCGGCGAGCAGCTTGGCCTCCTCCTCGGGCGAGAGCTCGAAGGTTTCATCACCTTCCGGGGCTAACACCGTTACAATCGCCCCTTCAGGGAGATTTTTCGCATCGACCTTGATCGTCCCGCCGAGGACCTTTCCAGTGGTAATCAACATGACGGGATCCTAGCACTTCATAGAGTAGTCGTCCAACATCCGGTATGATCGGCAACCTTCATCTTCCGCCCACTGGTGGCTTCGGAGGTCTGGCGATGGAGCTGGATGAGCTCCTTGGAAGCCCGGTCGCCCTTCGAATATTCGACTTTCATCTATAGCATCTCGGTCTTCTTCGATGAGACCAATTCTTACACAAAGCTAAGGAGTTGGAGCCGGTCTGACATTAGCGTTCGTTACGAGGCGAAGGAGGATAGGCAGGTGCACGGCCACAGGCCTCGGAAAACCGGAGACGTATTCGCTGGAATACGTTGAGGATTTTTCGTGGCCGAGAACAAAGCAGATGCCTGAGCATCGTTCGCCGTAGTAGAAGGCCAATGTTGGACAGGCTCCAAGCAAAGGTCATTGTAGCGCTGGGTTTTGGGTGGGTCAAGAGCGGGGTGATGGAGAAGGCACCCATATTGGTCCGTGCTCCAGGAACGCGCACGCTCAGCAGGGGGAGCGGCAGGGCGGCCTGTTGATCTCCTGTGCTCGCGCAACGCGCGGCCTCAGAAAGCCCTCGTTGGACGCGCGCAGTTGGAAACCAACTAGGCCCCTGCCTCAAACAGGAACAAGCAGGCTTGGAAGGATCATTAGAGGGGACTGACGTTCGACAACCAATTATAGGGCCTTCTCCTGATTTTGTTGGGTGAAAGTGCGCGATGCCTGGTCGATGCGCGCGCACTGGGAAAGTCCGCGTCTTGGCGCGGTAGGGATGGGTGGGTGAGAAAGAGCCCAGTTCGCCGCCACCCGCACTTCAATTTGGAGAACGAGGAGTAGTGGGGATCTGCCGGAGACAAATGGGCTCTGATGCCCACTCCAGTAGCCAGCGCTTCCGCCCTGTGAGGGTGGGCCTTCAGCAAGTTGTGTCCCGCTTCATCCGGCGATTAGCGATAAACCCCTTCCTGAGGGAACAAGCCGATGGCTTTACGAACGTTTCGTCCGAGGATGTGCGTGTTGCCCCATCCATTCAATAAGGTCGTCCTTCTTCATCCCGCCAGACGCTATCCGTCTGGTGACTGTTTCTAAGTCGCTCGGAGATGCATCGAGATCCATGCCGTTAGCATCGAGAAAGACGTAGGCCGCCATCACCGCCACGCGCTTGTTTCCGTCATGGAAAGGATGATTCTGCGCAAGATGATATAGATATGCCGCGGCCATGGCCGGGACATCCGGATGCAAATACTCTCCGCCAAATTGCTGGCGCGGCATCGCAACGGCAGCATCGAGCAATCCGTAGTCGCGAATTCCCGACAGGCCGCCTTCGTGAGACATGGTATCGCCGTGGAGCACCAGCACATCCTCCACGCTCAAGAATACAATTGGTTTCACCACTAACCAGCGAGCCGTTTGAGCGTCGAGCTGTACCGCCGTCGCATTTTGGCCACTGATTTCATCACACGGTCCTTTCCCAGGCCGACATCTGCAGGAGTCACCACGAGACTTTGACCGTTGATGTTGATCTGAAGCGGCGTATCCTCTCTGATCCCCAGCGCTTCCATCATGGGCTTCTCGATGAGAAGCGCCATGCTGTTTCCGTGCTTTTGGAGTTTTTTGATCATGAGTCCCTCCGTTCATACAATGTTACAACATCCCAGGAATGGAATCCAGCCGACGAGCCGGAATCCCCAAGCCCTCGCTAACCCCCCTTATTCAAGGAATAGAGGCATGGAGAGTTATTGCCGCACCGGACGCCTTCTGAAGCACCCAACTAAGCCTCGTCCGCGCGAATCCCATAAACTCGCCGCAGCGGCTCATACAGTACGGGCTTCGCCGCATGCAAGAGAGGCGAATGCAACGGTCGCGGCCTTCGGCAAGTTGTGTCCCGGTTCATCCAGCGATTAGCGGCAAAACCCGCCCGTGCTCTAGGGGGCGAAAAAAAGGATGGATTTCGGATAGGTGGGGTACCCGCTGCGCGGGCCGCTCTGACTCGGCAACGGTGGTCGGGTCCGATGCGCGCCACAGCGGCTAGCCGTCCGTCATGCGAGGTGCGGATGTTCGGCAAGGTGGGTCCCGTTTCATCCAGCAATGGGTGGCAACATCCGTAAGCCTAAACCGCTGGCTTGCATAGCGGAAAGATTTGCCAAGGCATCCCCCGAGCGACATCTACGATGAAGAGTGAGGTCTTTGAGGGGAAGAACTCGCTTGTCGAAAGTCGCTACGCCACCCTTCGGCCCAATAATATATTGAGAATATATTGAGCATGTTCTCTGCGGTATGTACAATATACATATGAATGATCTCTGTTTTGAATGGGATGTGGCAAAGAGCCGCCAAAATGTCAGAAAGCACGGGGTCTCGTTCGAGGAAGCCGAGACGGTGTTTCTCGATGACCATGCGATCCGATTCTATGACCCGGATCATTCACACGATGAAGACCGCTTCATCATGCTCGGAGTGAGTTTCACGCTTCGAATCCTGGTAGTGTGCCACTGTTACAGAGAAAGCGACTCCGTGATCCGCATTATCTCGGCGAGGAAAGCGACCCAACAGGAGGCAAAGCACTATGGGAGGTGATTCAATGAGAGCCCGATATGATTTCTCGAAGATGAAGGGAGAGCGAAACCCTTACCGTGGCCGACTGAAGCAGCCCATTACCATTCGTCTCGACAAGGCAACAGTGACCTATTTTAAGGGGCTCGCAACAGAACTCGGCATGCCCTACCAGAACCTTATTAACCTGTACTTGAGAGACTGCGCCATCCATCAGAAGAAACTCGAACTGAACTGGGCTTCATAGAAGCCCTGGAGTGCGGCTCCGAACTGAGAGCCTCGCACTGCGGCGAGGTGGGTCCCCGCTTCATCCGGCGATTAGCGGCAAAACCCGCTCGTGCTCCGAAGGGATGAGGACATGGCATAGAACTTCCGTTCCGGCGCCTGGGAAGCACCGCGTCAAGGCGCGGTAGGGATGGGAGGGTGAGGATGGCGCGCGCACGTTGGGAATCACCAGGGCGCCCATCAGGACAATGAGGGAAAGAGGTAGCAAAAGAATCCATGAGGCGCGAAATAAGAGACGGTACTGGTCAGCCTTATTGGTCTCGTTGGATCATGAGTTTGGATCTCTCGACCATACCGTTAGGCAAATAGGTGTGGACGCTACCAACTAGAGTTTGTTGGGGACTCAATTTCACAACCACCAGCACCACAAAATGACTGCCGACAGTCTTGTCCGCAATGATATCGTTCATTGACTGATGATCCACCGCACTTGGCATGGGCTCGAAGGAAGGGTGTGAGTGCCACTCACCGATATAGTTGAATCGGGCGTAATCACGATTCGTGCTATCGAAGAAGTGATTCAATTTAGACAACACGTCCTGAATCCGACGAATGAACGATGCGAAGGTACCCCCTCGACAAATAGTAAGATCACGAACAACAAACTCATTCTCGCCCATATGCTCGGCCATGAGGATGCCACCTATCTCGCGCCTGCCGGCCCGGATAAGTGCTTGCTCAATCTTTCTTGATATGTCACTCGGCAGCACGAGGCTGATCATCGACCCGTTGCTTCACCAGATTGGCGAGGAACGCAATTGCGTCCTCGGTGTTAGCGATCGACTCATTCGGTGGATTCACATGATCACCGGACGGAGGTTCGATGGAGATTGGATGAGTATCGAATGGTGCGGAGAAGATCCAGGCCCGCTTGAACCCGATGAGATAGGCCGAGTAGGGGAACTCGGACGGATTACGCTCTAGTAAAGCATCGAGCACGAAGCGTGTCAGGGTGGATGAGAACTGCGACACATCAGCATCAAAAGTCATGAGGGGCGGGGTGTCCTCACCCTCCACATCGTAACGAGCCGTGGTAATCACAAAAGGGGCTGGTTCTAGCGATGCCAGGAAGTTATATATTCCCGCGCGCATGCTGAGCGGTTCCGGATTTTCATCCCTTCCTTGCCCCAGGTTTGTTCTGCCACCTCGTCACCATTCAGTTCGGCAACTCACATTCTCTAGGTCAACAATCTTACCCGTGATAGGCTTTTTTCATGATGCCTAGCTTCGTACATTGGATCCTCATTTCAGTCGGAGCCTTCATTGCTCTCGATCTCTTCAGAATGAAGACTCAAAGTCGTTCCACGAAACCTGCCTCACAAGACACGAAACCTGCCTCACAAGAATTGGTATCAGCGCTTCAGCGTTCAGAAGCTTCATACCGCAAGACAATATTCAGTTTCCGGTGTCCGTGTATCCAATCAAGGGTGAATCCATGAACGAAGAATTGCTGCAGCTGGCACAGCGGATGCCCAAAGCCGAGCTGCATCTGCATATCGAAGGCAGTCTGGAGCCGGAGATGGCGTTCCGTCTGGCCGAGCGCAACGGCGTACGGCTGAATTATCCCAGCGTGGAAGCCCTGCGTGCCGCTTATGCCTTCAACAATCTGCATGAATTTCTGGATATCTATTACACCGGCATGTCGGTACTGCTGAAGGAAGAGGATTTTTACGATCTCACGTGGGCGTACCTGCAGCGGGCGCATCAGGACAACGTGGTGCATGTGGAGATTTTCTTTGATTCGCAGGCACATCTGGAGCGCGGCATTCCGCTGGACGTTCAGATCAGCGGCATTCGCCGTGCGCTGCAGGATGGCAAGGAGCAGCTGGGCATCACTTTTAAATTAATTCTGTCATTCCTGCGTCACCTGTCTGAAGAAAACGCCTTTGAAACCCTGAAGCTGGCCCAACCCTTTCTGGATCAGCTGGATGGCTTCGGGCTGGATTCCTCGGAAATCGGCCACCCGCCGGAAAAGTTTGCACGGGTGTTCGCCAAGTGCAGGGAACTGGGTTTTAAAATTACCGTTCATGCCGGTGAGGAAGGACCGCCGGACTATGTCTATCAGGCACTGGATCTGCTGCACGTGGATCGCATTGATCACGGCAACCACGCGCTGGAAGATACTGCACTGGTGCAGCGACTGGCGGATGAAGGCAAAACTCTCACCGTCTGTCCTCTGTCCAACCTCAAGCTCTGTGTTGTGAAGGACATGGATCAGCACCCGATACTGACCATGCTCAAACAGGGTTTAAAAACAACCATCAACTCGGATGACCCGGCCTATTTCGGCGGGTATGTGAACGACAACTACCGCGCCCTCATTGAACACCTTCCAGTCACCCGCGAAGACCTCTACCAGCTGGCACGCAATGCCTTTGAAGGTGCCTGGGTCAGTGAAGAAGAAAAAGCCGAACACTTGAATGAACTCAACCGAGTGTTTGCGCTGGGATGAAAGCTTTTTACCTGGACCGAAAAGAGGTTGGGGAGGTTTTTCTTCACAGCCTTCTGACGCTTTAATAATGAGAGCCAGGTCTTGCAATCAACCATTTTCGCGGCCGCGGACGTGCTCTTTCTCCCATTCCTTACATCACCTCACGCACTGATGGTCCAGTCCAGTCTGGAAAAGTAGACCAAGATAACGCGGACGTTCTGATTTCCCTCGGATGAACAATCGCCCGACCCATTTTGCGGCGCTTCTCTTTCCTCGCCTCGCACAACGATAGACGAGGCCGACGAGAAAACGTAGAATGGCCCCGTTGGTCGCATCCCGCCGCCTGAAGTTGTCATTAGTCTGTGGGCTTCGGCTCGGCGAGCGGAAATAGTTCACTGTCCCAGGGAGCTCCATGCAAAAGACCCGCATCATCTGCACGATCGGCCCGGCCACGGAATCCTACGAGATGTTGCAGAAGCTGTACGAGGCCGGCATGAGCATCGCTCGCCTCAATATGTCCCACGGCGACCACGACTCGCACGCCAGGGTCATCCAGCACATCAAGACGCTCAATAAGAAGGTGAAGTTTCCCATCCCCATCCTCCTAGACACGCAAGGCCCGGCGATCCGCACCGGGGACCTCTCCAACGAGCTCGATTTGCGGCAGGGCGCCATCGTGTCCGTCACCACGCGCGGGCCGATGGACGTGGAGGAGAGCTCCATCCACATTGACTATGCGGACCTGCTGGAGGCGGTCAACGTCGGGGATAAGATCACCGTGGACAACGGGCTGATCAATTTCGAGGTGCTGGAGAAGCACGAGCGCCTCATGCGGTGCCGCGTCTTGGACGGTGGGCTCTTGAAGAGCAAGCGCCACGTGAATCTCCCGGGCATCCGGGTCAATCTGCCGGCGATCACGCAAAAAGACACCAAGGATATCCTGTTCGGCCTGGAACGGGATGTGAACTT
>DAISKX010000127.1:0-8439 GCA_036820725.1 Nitrospiraceae bacterium | reverse complement strand
ACCGGTATGCTCGCTGATCACGCGTTGCAATTCAGATTGCGCTTCATCCAAGGCGATGGCGGACAATCCGCTCAACCGCCTGATCATCTGCAAGGCACGAAGTGATTGGGTGGTACTGTCCGTCCGCTTGAGTTTGGCGCCAGCTTTAATCGCGGATCGAAGCGCCTGTCGAATATTCCGCGATCCAATATCGATTTGCTTTGCCAACGCAATTTCTTCCTCGCGCACCAGCAGAGGCCGCTCACCGAACGACCGAAAGTACAATGATTCCAGTACGAAGGGACCGTCTACCGTCGTTCGTGAGGCCTTCTTCTGGATAGGTTCTACTGACCGTTCAGCATCTTGAGAATCATGTGCGATGACCTCAAGCAGGTCGCTTGCTCCCGCATCGTCGGCGTCCGGATCGACGGCTGGAGTCACACCTTCCTGCTTTTCATCGTCGAGTACCAAAGACTCCTTGATCATGTGCTCACCTTTTTCCCTTTGAAGTGATACGACTTCTTACAATAAAGCGTCAGTTCCGCTTGTTCCATACAATTAGAGCCCACATCGGCTCCAAAGGATTCGGCCGTGCCTCCAGTATTAATTACGAAATGATGAGGGAAAGGATTGCGGGCCTGGTAAAACACCAAAAAGGTGTTGAGAGTCAACCGAATAGACTTGTATGGCGGACCTCACCCCAGCCGAAAGGCCTACTGATCCGATTGGTCCATTCGGTCCATTACATAGTGCTATTTCTCTTCGAGGGTCTTTTTCAGAAAAGGTGTGATGATATCGATGGGCACAGGGAAGATTGTGGTCGAATTATTTTCTGCGGCAATTTCGACCAGAGTCTGCAGGTAACGAAGCTGAATTGCGGCGGGATGTTGGCTCATCACCGCCGCGGCCTCCGCCAGCCGTTGGGCAGCCTCGAATTCGCCCTCAGCATGGATGACCTTGGCTCGACGCTCCCGTTCAGCCTCCGCTTGTCGGGCAATGGCCCGTTGCATTTCCTGCGGCAGATCGACATTCTTAACTTCAACGGCGCTCACCTTCACGCCCCATGGCTCGGTCTGTTGGTCGATGATCCGCTGCAGTGCCGCATTGATTTCCTCTCTTTTGGAGAGTAGATCGTCCAGTTGCATTTGTCCAAGCACGCTTCGCAAGGTGGTTTGCGCCATCATGGAAGTGGCGTACAGATAATCCTCCACCTGCACGATCGCCCGTTGCGGATCGACGACACGAAAATAAATGACGGCGTTCACTTTGACCGTCACGTTATCCTTGGTGATGACATCCTGCGCAGGAACATCCATGGTGACCGTGCGCAGACTGACACGAACCATCTTATCTACCATCGGAATGATGATCACGACCCCGGGGCCGTTTCCGCCTACCAACCCCTTCGCGAGTCGACCCCACCGGAAGATGACCGCGCGCTCGTACTCGGGAAGAACCTTGAACCCCAGGAAAATAAAAATGACGACGATCAGAATCAGTCCGAGAGGACTCAGAATCATATGGCCTCCTTCTTGGGAAGGACTGGTCTCACATACAACCTCAACCCTTCCACTCTGGTCACCTGGGCTTGATCGCCCGGCTTCAAGGGCTCGTCACTGACGGCCTCCCAGATCTCTCCGTGAATCGATAAGTGCCCCTGTGGAGCGAGAGTCGTCCTGGCAACTCCGATCAGTCCCACCATTTCTTCAGCTCCGGTCACCGGCGTGCGGCGCATTGCCCGGACCCCCATGCCGACGATGAAAAGCGAGAAGGCTGCCGCGAGCCCGACGACCGGAAGAATCACGCCCCACGACAGTTGGTAAAACTCCGCGTCGGTTTTGATCAACATGAGTGATCCGAGGAGCATGGAGACAACGCCTCCAATTGCCAACAGCCCGTAGCTTGTCACGCTCGCTTCCAGGACAAAGAACAGAATGCCCAGAAACATAAGCAACAACCCGGCATAATTCACCGGTAGCGACTGGAATGAATAAAACGCCAGTACCAGACTGATCGCGCCGACGATCCCGGGAAGAATCGCGCCGGGGTTATAGAGTTCAGCCATGAGACCGATGGTGCCGATCGTCATGAGGATGTAAGCAATGTTCGGATCGATCAACACCTTCAATGCTTCCAATCGTAAGCTCATCGGATATTCATGCAGCGGTGCTCCGTTTGTGCTCAGCACGGTGGGTCCGGTTGCCAGCGTCACCGTACGCCCATCCAACTGTTTGAGCAGGGACGGTACATCTTCAGCGATCAAATCGATAATCTTGAGCTTCAGGGCTTCCTTCTCTGTTGCCGACACGCTTTTGCGCACCGCATCCTCGGCCCATGACACATTCCTGCCCCGTTGCTCGGCGATGGACTTGATGTAGGCGGCGGAATCATTCTCTACCTTTTCACGCATGGTCTTATCCATTTCGGCGCCGCCCATGGCTACGGGATGGGCAGCACCAATATTGGTGCCCGGTGCCATGGCGGCGACATGTGCGGCCAGAGTCAGGAAGACACCCGCCGACGCGGCGCGCCCCCCGGAGGGCGAAACGTAAACCACAATCGGAACAGGGGCGCTCGTAATATCCTTGATGATAAGGCGCATGGAGGTGTCGAGCCCGCCCGGCGTATCCAATCGAATAACAAGGGCATGGGCTTTTCTGTCCTGGGCTGTTGCGATGGCATCGTGAAGGTATTCTGCCGCCACAGGGTTAATCACTCCCTCGTATGTCGCGACCACCACCTCACCGGTCGAATCTGCCTGGGCGGCAGAAGAGTGTCCGGGCAGAACCAGGCAAGTCAGGAGAAGCGCCGTAAATATCGCGAGGATGTGTGGTCTGAAAGTACGTGGACAATGACCACGCATTGAAGGACTCCATGCGCGGGTGCGGTAATTCAGGATGGAAGGGATCAGAGTGGCGGCGATCCCTGCAAAAATCTGAATTGGATCATACGGGCGGAGACGGCAACTGTCAAGGAAGCGAGGCTGTGTCCGAGTTGAAAACCCTCCACCAGTCTCCTAGAATGCCGAGCATGTCACAACTCGCCAACAGCGAAAGAATTCATCTCGTCGATAAGAAAGGCCGGCAATACGCGTTGACGCTGAAGGCCGGCGATATTTATCACCATAGTGGTGAAACGATCCCTCATGATGCCCTCATCGGCAAGCCGGATGCATCGCTTGTCACCTTGTCCCGAGGCAAGCGGATGTTGGCTCTCCGTCCGACCCTGGGGGATTATGTATTGAAAATGCCGCGCGGAGCCCAGGTTCTCTACCCCAAGGATCTAGCCCTCATTCCTATGTGGGCGGACGTGTATCCCGGTGCGCGCGTGTTTGAAGCAGGTACCGGATCGGGAGCGCTGACGATGGCGTTGTTGCGGGCCGTGGGGCCAAAGGGACTGGTGGTCACATATGAAGCCAGAGAGGATTTTGCCAGGACCGCGATGATGAATATCGAGCGCTATATGGGCGTCGTGCCGCATCTCCGGTCTCTTCGCCAGAATGCATACGAAGGTATCGATCTGCTCGAAGACGGACAACTCTTCGATCGCCTCGTGCTAGACCTTCCCGAGCCGTGGCAGGTCATTCCCTATGCGGCGAAGGTTTTGAGGAG
The DNA here is from genome assembly GCA_036820725.1 of Nitrospiraceae bacterium. Classification (GTDB taxonomy): domain Bacteria; phylum Nitrospirota; class Nitrospiria; order Nitrospirales; family Nitrospiraceae; genus DASSBQ01. The sequence continues at coordinate 4,849 of DAISKX010000127.1, read as the reverse complement.
TGGTGGCATATACGCGAGCTTTGTGCCGACCGTGCCTCAGGTCGTGCAGACTGTCGAAGCGCTCGAGTGTGCGGCCGTGTTCGGGATGACCCATTCGTTCGAAACGCTGTTACGGACCTGGTCGATACAAGGCCGTAGCATCCGGCCGGATCATCGGATGGTTGCACATTCCGGCTTCATCACAGTTGCAAGGAAGGTTGATGCCGAGTGGGGTTCGTCAACGTCGGGTAGGGCTCGCGAAGACGCAGATGAGAAGGAACCGGATTCAATGGACGTGGGAGATCAGCAGACATGAACCGATTGTACGGAAAGGTCGCGATCATTACGGGAGGAAATGCCGGAATTGGCGAGGCTATCGCCAAATTGTTTGCGGAAGAAGGAGCATCAGTTGTCGTGACGGGTCGGCGCAAGGAAGAGCTGGAACGGGTTGTCAAAGGAATCGGAGTGAACAAGGGGCGCGCTCTTGCTGTTGCAGGTTCCGTCACGGATGAATCCCATGTTCGAGAGGTCGTCTCGCAGACAATCAGAACGTTCGGAAAGCTGCATATTTTGGTGAACAATGCGGGTGTCGGAGATTTTGGCAGGCGAGTCCATGAGCTCGATGATGGCACATGGTTGAATGTCCTGGACATCAACTTGACGGGATTGTTTCGCATGAGCCGAGCCGCGATTCCCGAGATCATAAAAAATGGCGGTGGCTCGATCGTGAACATTTCGACCATCGCCAGCGTGGTCGGTCTCCCGGCGCTACCCGCCTATGCCGCCTCCAAAGGAGGAGTCGATGCGCTGACACGGGCGATGGCTGTCGACTACGCCAGGGATAATATACGGTGCAACGTCGTCAACCCCGGTCTGATCGATACCCCCATGGCGGCGCCGCTCATGGCCAACCCTGAGCAACTGAACCTGATCCTGTCACAGTATGCGATTCGCCGGCCGGGTAAGCCCGAGGAGGTTGCCAAGATGGTTCTGTATCTGGCTTCGGACGATGCGGCATGGGTGACAGGCAGCACGTTCATGATCGATGGAGGAATGACGATCAACAAGGGAGGCTGACCATGTGGCGATATCCTGTCGTTGCGCTCGCACCGGCGTGTTGCGGGCTGACATTGGCCGGTCTTGTCAGCCTGTTCCCTGCTTCCTTTGAATCGGTGCAAGCGGCAGGACCTGTCGAGTTCGCCGGAACGGTGGTGATGACCGATTCAGCTGCGGGCAAGATAGCGATCAAGAAGGAAGCAGGAGGCACGCGGTTCACCTTCGTGACCAATGATAAGACTCAGTGGGAACACGGTCTGAAGGGGATTCAGGACCTCAAAAAAGATGACCGGGTTGTGGTGCTGTATCAAGTCCAGGGCTCGCAATATCTGGCTCTGAAAGTCTCACCGAAGTCGGATAAATGATGGTGGAGATCAACGCACAAACCAAACTTTGCGGTGTGCTTGGGAATCCGGTGGAACACTCTCTTTCGCCGGCCATTCATAACGCGGCATTCCAGAAATTGGGACTGAATTATGTGTACCTCGCCTTTCGGGTGGAGTCGATCGGCGAGGCGGTGAAGGGGCTTCGTGCCCTTGGCAATTGCCGCGGCTTCAGTATCACAATACCGCACAAGGTGACGGCCATTCCTTTCCTGGACGAGGTCGAGATCACCGCCAAACAGATCGGTGCAATCAACACGATCGTCGTCGACAATGGGAAATTAACCGGCCACAATACGGACGCCTCGGGTGCGTTGCGAGCTCTTCGGGAAGGGGAGGCTGAACTCACGGGTCAACGCGTGCTGATGGTGGGATCCGGGGGCGCCGCGCGCGCCATTGCATTTGCGCTGGGAGGCGATGCTGGCATTGCCGGTCTGACCCTACTCGGTGCGGATGAGAACGAGCGACGGAGCCTGGTGCAGGATCTTCGTAGCAAGACACCCCTCTCCGTGGAAGAGGGCCCATTGAACGATGACGCGCTGCGCAGCTGGATTCCGCACTGCCGGACACTCATTCATTGCACGCCGGTAGGGATGTCTCCCAACATCAACGAGTCGTGCGTGCCGGCCGGCATGCTTCGCTCGGATCTCACCATCATGGATATCGTCTACAATCCTCGGGAAACCAAATTGCTCAGAGACGCCAAAGCTGCCGGGTGCCGGACGATTCAGGGCATCGAGATGTTTCTGAACCAGGCTGTGCTGCAGTTCGAATTGTGGACCGATCAACCCGCCCCCGCCGATATCATGCGTACTGTTCTGGAAAGCCGGTTTCAATGAACATTGTGTTGATCGGCTATCGAGGGACCGGCAAGAGCACCGTCGGAAAGGTGTTGGCCAGACGATTAGGCCGTGATCTTCTCTCCACCGATACAGAAGTGGTGAAGCGCGCGAAGCTGTCTATCCCGGAGCTTGTCCAACGGCACGGGTGGGATTATTTTCGCGACATGGAATCGACGGTCTGCCGGGACCTGGCCGGGAGGGATCAGGTGATTATCGATACGGGCGGAGGAGCGATTCTTCGCCCAGAAAATGTGGATGCTCTAAGGAAAAGCGGCCGGCTCTACTGGCTCACAGCGAGTGTCGAAACCATTTCCAGGCGAATCGGACACGATACACAACGTCCTTCCTTAACCGGCGGGAAATCCTTCATTGAGGAGATCCGCGATGTGTTGGCTGAGCGGATGCTCACATACCAAGCTGCAGCCGACTGTACGATCGCGACGGAAGGTCTCACTGTGAATCAAGTCGCGGAGAGCATCCTTCGGATAATCTCGTCCCCCTCGTGTTGATCTGATGGAAAGTGCATGCTATCCTTTTTCCCCGATGAGTGGAAGCTGGCTGGAATGTCCGGCGGCCCCGTGCTGCTGAAGCGCCTGGTTGCGCGACGGTTCCTCTTTCCTTCCCTCGACGACACTCACGATCTATACCTGACGGAGGTTTGTTATGGGGAACAAGCTGTACGTTGGCAGCCTGCCGTATTCGACTACGGAACAACAACTGAGTGATCTCTTCGGACAACATGGTGTTGTTCAATCGGCAAAAGTGATTACCGATCGATTCACCGGACAATCACGCGGGTTCGGCTTCGTCGAGATGTCAACGGATGAAGAGGCCCAGAAGGCGATTGCATCGCTACATGGCACCGATTTCGGCGGCCGAACCCTAGTCGTCAATGAAGCTCGTCCCCAAGAAAAACGGTTTGAAGGGGGAGGAGGGGGCGGTGGGCGGGGTCATGGCGGCGGCGATCGCGATCGCTGGTAATTACTTTCGAGAGGATGGAAGGGTTGAGTCGGATATTGAGACAGCCCTACGTTGTTCAATTCCACGATCCAAAAGGTTCTTATCACCTCTCCATCACCTGATTCCTGTTCTCGACATGCGCCCGTAGCTCAATTGGATAGAGCATCGGACTTCGGATCCGAGGGTTGGGGGTTCAAGTCCCTCCGGGCGCACCAAACGATCGAACCGTCTGCCCAATACCGCCTCCTCACGTCAGCCTCTCACGTCGTTTCTGGTCAGCGATAGTCAGCAAATGGATCGCTGTGTTTTGAAATCACCGCCCTGAACTGACCCTACCGATTTAAGCTTGCACGGCCCATGCTTCTTGCCCCTTGGGCCGATCTCGCACAACCCGTTCGAATCTGGCCTCTGCTGATTTGCAGGAACCCACTCCTCCGGGATAAAAACCGCTAGCTAAGGTCTGCTACTTCATTGTCTGGCGCCCATGCGAAAAGTCGCAGATCCAACATGCCGAGTCGAGTGAGTCGATTGCAAACCCGGTCGACTGAAGAAAGAGGACGAACCGCAACGGAGAATAACAACTCTTATTGAGCTTGTATCCGCATCATTGTGCCGGAGGAATTGGCTGCGTGAATCGACCTATTCATGCGGGTGGAAGAGGCTCTGGTGGGCTTTGCCGACGTTCGCCATAGCCGTGAGGGTTTATTGGGCAACCGAGACTTAACCGGGGAACCACGTGGCGAAACATCATTTTTGGACAGAGGCGTCCTACCGTTCATACACTGGTTTCCACTTCGTTAAACCCACCTTTGAGGAGCTGGTGGTTCAGATGAGCTCGTAGACCGCGTATTAGGCTTAAGAGCTGCGCTGCTTTTATTCCCTACTCTCTTCTCATTTCTTCAATGGCATACCTGTTGCTCATGCGAACGTTAAGAAAACTGACGTCGCTTTAACGTAGGGGGCAGGCCGATGAAATCAAGTTGCCGCAAAGTAGGAGCACGCTGCAGGGTATTGCCTTCCGGAAGGACCTGCCGAATCTTCAGCCTTGTCGTAGCATTCGTTCTGTTACAGGCAGGACTCCCTGCTACGTCGGCATTTGCCCAGAACGTACAAGTAAGTCCGTCGGCTCTCTCAGCGACGCTGGTCAAGGGGCAGAGTACGACGCTCACCTTGAATCTGCGGAAGAGCGGGACTGACCAGCACGTATGGGAACCGAAAACCAGCGTGAACTGGGTGACCCTCTCACCTAATTACGGCAGCATCAACACCATTACAACCGAATTGGATACGGTGCGGGTGATGGTTAACACGGCCAACATGACCGTAGGGGCCAACTCAGGGCTAGTTTATATCTGGGACACCGCCCCGGGGATATCACGTTTGATTACGGTTCCTCTCATCGTCAATGTGACGCAGTCGGGTGCGACCTCGCCGCCACCGGCATCGCCGCCTCCGCCTCCTGTGACATCGCCATCCGCTTCGGTGACCCCTCCTCCGCCCCCTCCGGCGTCACCACCTCCGGCCTCACCGCCGCCTTCATTAAACTCCAATATCACGGCCTTTCCTGCCGCGCTTTCAGCAACGCTGGTCAAGGGACAGAGCACGACGCTTACCTTGAATCTGCAGAAG
>DAISKX010000126.1:0-8469 GCA_036820725.1 Nitrospiraceae bacterium | reverse complement strand
CTTCGTTTAGTCAGTATTTGGCCGAATTGCGGAAAGCGCATCAAGTGTTTCGACCGGTTCTTCGTGCAGAGACCATCGGTCCGGACACGAAAACCCTTTCCAAGAGCATTGTCGCAGGGGAATCGAACGACCTTATGCAGGGTGTGATTAAAACCGATGCATTGCTCCAGAAGCTCGATACGGAACTGCGGGAATCCATGTTGGTCGTGCTGTCCGAGCCATGGTTCATGACCATGCGCGGTGTGATTGATAGAACTCGGCTGGATATCGATCGACGCTGGGGCGCTGATGTGTTTCAGGCCTGTCAGCGTACGATTGAAGGAAAATTTCCATTCCGGCCGTCTGGGGAGGATGCAGTGGTGGCAGACGTGGTTGATTTCTTTCATCCACAAAACGGTGCCCTCTGGCGGTTCTACCAGGCAGAATTGAAACCGTTTATAGAGGAGAGCGGCGATCAGCTGGTTCGGAAAACGTGGAATGGAGTAGGTATGACGTTTGCGGATGGATTTCTAGATTCGCTCGAGCGGGCAAAATTTATCTCAGACGGTCTTTTTACGAGAGGGTCACCGGATTTAGGGTCGGTTATAGAGGTGTATCCGTATCCGCCCCAGGGATTTGCCGGGCGAACCGTCAGCGAGGTGCGCCTGGAAATCGGTGGTCAGCCATTGCGGTATCGCATGGAACCGCAAGAATGGTGGGAGATGAAATGGCCAGGTCCCACACCCTCTGCTGGAGCCACGCTGCTCGTGCAGCTGGGGAACAGTTGGATCACGCGAGAGTATAAGGATGTCTGGGGTGTCTTCAAACTCATGAATGCGGGACTGATTGACGCGAACGATCATAGCGATATCAAAGTAAGAGTTCAGTGGGAATTGCAATCGCAGGATGCAAAGCCGTTGCAGGTTGGATATGACGTAAAAGGCAAAAGCGCGAGGAATCCATTCCGTCGCGGATTCTTCGAGCAGTTCAATTGCATGCAGCATCTGACCTGATCCGCATGTATAGCTCGACACTTGGCTATTATGGAAAACTTCCGGTGTCCGAGGAATTCATTCGTTGTCAGGCATCTGGAGTGGAAATCGAAGAATTAGATCATTGGCTCCGCGAGGGAATGTATCACGCCAAATCCACACTGGGATCGTCCTGGTCCATGGATTTTGCCCAAGCCGACGCATGGGGATTCTTATACTTACCTCGCGGCGGAGATCGATTTCTCACCGGCTTTCTCAAGCCGAGTCAAGACAAGGCGGGCCGAGAGTTTCCTTTTTTACTCTATCTCCTTTTGAAACGGGAAGAGTTTCGTGAGAGTCCCTGGTGCGCGCCGATGCATTTCAAGGAGTTCTTTGAGCAGAGCCATCGGTTGCTGTTGAATGTCAGCGAAGAATCGGATCTCAACCGCCTGCAATTCCGACTGCAGGGGCTGTCACCGATAGATGGGGTGGGGAACCTGTCTGTAGACACTCGCTACCATTCGGAGCTGCTCCGCCGCCGGACAGGCGAGCACTGGACTGATCTGTTTGGTGACTTTGAAAATTCCCAAAGATGCCGGTTGCTTGGGGCATTGTTACATCAACAAGTCGGATCGAATACCTCGACTCGGTACCAGTGGCAGGCACGATTCCCGTTGCTTCCTTTGAGTAAGGAAGAGACCTATGACCTTCCCTTTTGGATTGATGTAGTAGCTCGTGCGTCAGGCCTCAGACTGGAAGCCGGGATACTCCTGTGGAATCGACGGCCTTCGAAGGTAAAACCATTGCTGTTTGTGTCGCTGGAATCCCCGACCCCTCAGCTTCTCCTCTATCTCGTCCATCCGGAAAGTTGGCAGAACGGATTGTCCAGAGGAATGGAATCGGTTGAACCACTGACAGACGCGGAACGTGCTCTTCTTGATGATGGAGACGTGACATTGGAAGCGTTTCTGCATCAGCTGTCAGGCCTCAGAACATAGGCTCACAGAGGGGATTAGGTTGCTCGAGAAGGAAAAGCCTCATACACAACAACCATCTATGGGGACGAGGCAAGAGAGTTAGAATACACGTATTTCCCTTGCATGATCTTGCGTTTTCCTACTGGTTTCACTAGGATTGCAACCCTTCCAGACGAACGGAGACTTCTGTATGCGTGCCAAAGAATTACTTGACCAGCATGACCTCTCCGCCGCCATTACCGAGCTGAATCAAGACATCAAGCGACAACCGACCGACGCCCGGTTGCGGACGTTTCTCTTTGAACTGCTCTGCTTCGCAGGTGACTATGAGCGGGCTGAACGTCAGCTTGAAGTGCTCGGACACCAAGATGAGAAAGTCGGTATCGGTGTCGAAGTCTACAAGAACATCTTGCGAGCGGAGGTCGTTCGCAGACGATTTTTTGCCGAGGGACTAAAACCGACTTTTCTATTTGATGCTCCCGAACATGTCACGTTCTCTGTGGACGCACATAATCAGCTACGCGAGGGACTTACGGGTGAAGCCAAGGCGCTGTATGATCGGGCTGCGCGAGTGCGAGCAGAGATACGTGGCCGGCTCAAGGGACAGCCTTTTACGTCGTTCCGGGATTCCGACGACCGTCTCGTCGGTATCTTGGAAGCCATTGTGCGCGATTCATACATTTGGATACCGTTTGAGCGGATTCGCAAAGTGATCATTTCGCCACCGAAACATTTGCGCGACTTACTCTGGATTCCGGCTTCGGTCGAAATGGAAGACGGGCCGGTAGGCGAGGTATTCCTGCCGGTGATCTATGCCGGATCCGAACTGGAGTCCGATGACAAGGTGCGTTTGGGAAGGGTGACGGAATGGGTCGATCTCGGAGGAGGACTCGCCGGAGGGATTGGACAGAAAACGTTCGTTGTCGATGACCGCGAAGTGTCGATCCTTGAGCTGGGGGAGCTGGAATTCGAAGTCTTGGCGGCAGTGTAATGGCCGGAAGGTAGACATGCCCTCTGTACCCACAATAGACATTGACGCGATTCTCAAGCCGATCTCCGGCGAGAAAGCTTGCGGGATTGATCCTCGTGAGGGCATAACATTTGGCCTGCTCAAGGAAGCCCGTCGGGAAGAAGATGCCGCCAGCCAAGGTGAATGGAAGCGTGAGGTAAAGACAGCCGATTGGCCCAAGGCAATCCAGTTGGCCACAAAGATCCTCACGACTGAAGGAAAAGAATTGCAGGTTGTGACATGGCTCACGGAAGGGCTGGTCAAGAAACATGGAACTGCAGGCCTGCGCGATGGGTTAAAGATTTTACGTGAGCTTCATGAGCGGTACTGGGATGATTTTTACCCCCTGATTGAAGACGGCGACCTCGAGTTTCGCGGTGGACGGCTCGACGCGTTGAATAAGATTCTGCCGGTCGCGACTTTGAACATGCCCTTGATTCATCCACCTGGCGGGCCGGCCTACAGTTATTGGCACCACAAGGAATCGCAAGAGGTTGAAAATTTGCGTCGGGGCGCCATGACGGACGGGGACAAAAGGCGGCAGCTTGCGGAGGCCTTAGAGGAAGGGAAACTCGAAGGAGAAAAGTTCGACAAAGCCGTGGCCGGCACGCCCCTGACCCATTGTTCCACGATTCTGGAGAACCTGAATCAGTGTTGGGATGAATTCGAACAGTTCGAACGAATCCTCGATGATAAGTATGGCGTAGACGCTCCGAGCTTAAGATCCGTCAAGGAGGCCGTCAGTGAATGTCGATCGTTAATGAGCGGCATTGTACGAAAAAAGGGGGGCGTTGGCGCACCAAGTGTCAGCCAACCGGATTCTTCTCATCGGGAGGCCAACATGGCACCAGTGCTACAGACTGTGGCAAGCGGGACGAGCATTATGCCGGTGGACCGGGCAGACGCCCTGCGACGGTTGGCTGCGGTCGCTGAATTCTTCCGCCGAACTGAGCCGCACAGTCCTGTTGCCTATCTCGTTCAGCGAGCGGCCAGGTGGGGTGAAATGCCATTAGAAGAATGGCTGCAAGAGGTGATTAAGAGCGAAGACGTGCTCGGCAATGTGCGAGAAACCTTGGGGTTGAATCAAGGTCACGCACCGAGTGAGCAAAATACCTAGCCACCCTCAACCAACGGAGGATATTCATGGCGCGCGAAAGCACTCAACACAAGCTCGATCGTGTGAGACCCCCCCGGGTGCAGATTACGTACGACGTGGAGACCGGCGGCGCCATTGAGATGAAGGAACTGCCGTTCGTCATGGGTGTGATGTCGGATTTGTCCGGAAAGCCGGATCAACCACTCCCGGCCTTGAAGGATCCAAAGCGAAAATTTGTCGAAATTGACAGGGACAATTTCAACGATGTGATGAAGGGAGTGGCCCCGCGTCTTGCTTACAAAGTCGACAGCAAGATGACCAATGACGATTCCAAGATCGGTGTGGAACTGCGGTTCAGTAACATAGATGATTTTAGTCCAGAACAGGTTGCCGAACAGGTCGAGCCGCTGAAAAAGCTTGTCGAAGTGAGAAGACAACTCTCTGCCTTGCTCGCAAAAACAGACGGGAATGACAAGTTGGCGGAGAAACTTCAGGAAATCATTGGAAATACGGAATTACAACAAAAAATCGGAAAAGAATCCGGACTGGGGCCTGATGGGGGCTCCCAAAAGGAGGGGTGAACATGGCGGAGGAGGCGAAACAAGCGCAGACCCAGGGTGCGGCGGTAGCGGGAACGGAAGAAAGCGGGATTCTTGATCAAATCATCGATTCCACTCGCATCGGCAAGGACGACTGGGAGCGGGAACAATCGCGACGTCAGATCGGTACCCTCGTCGATGAGGTGATGAAAGGTACCCTCCGTGTTTCGAAAGACCTGGAGGCGACAATCAATGCTCGAATAGCGGACATCGACAAGGTCTTGTCCGCCCAACTGAATGCCATCATGCATGCCCCGGAGTTCCAAAAACTGGAAGGAGCATGGCGAGGGCTTCACTATCTGGTCATGCAAAGTGAAACCAGCACGATGCTCAAGATCCGCGTGCTGAATATCAGCAAGGATGAGCTAAGGAAAGACCTGGAGAAGGCGGTGGAATTCGACCAAAGCGCACTCTTCAAAAAGGTGTATGAAGAAGAGTATGGAACCTTCGGCGGAGCGCCCTACGGCGCGCTGATCGGTGATTACGAATTCGGACGACACCCACAGGATTTAGCGCTCCTGGAAAAAGTGTCCAATGTCGCGGCTGCGGCCCATGCGCCGTTCTTTTCGGCTGCCGCGCCGGGGATTTTGGGACTGGAAAGCTTCACGGACTTACCAAACCCCCGAGATCTCGCAAAAAAGTTTGAAACTCCGGACTATGCCAAGTGGAAATCGTTCCGCGAATCAGAAGACTCCCGGTACGTGGGCCTGTCCTTGCCGCACATTCTCATGAGGCTTCCGTATGGGCCGGATACTGTTCCTGTCGAGGCGTTCAATTTCAAGGAAGATGTGGATGGAACGGATCACAGCAAGTATTTGTGGGGCAATGCGGCTTATGCGATGGGAGCGCGCCTGACGGATGCATTTGCCAAGTATGGATGGACAGCGGCCATTCGTGGGGTCGAAGGGGGGGGACGCGTCGATGGGCTGCCGACCCATACGTTCAGCACCGACGACGGCGAAATCGCGTTGAAGTGCCCGACGGAAATTGCCATTACCGATCGTCGCGAAAAAGAATTATCGGATCTTGGCTTTATTCCTCTGGTGCACTGTAAAGGAACCGACTTCGCGGCGTTCTTTGGCGCGCAATCCTGCCAGAAGGCAAAAAAATACGATACGGACGCAGCCAATGCCAATGCCCGGCTCTCGACACAATTGCAATACCTCCTCGCAATTTCCCGTTTCGCCCATTATCTGAAGTCGATCATGCGCGACAAGATCGGCAGCTTTATGACCCGCAAAGATTGCGAGGACTTCCTGAACCGGTGGATCAGCAAATACGTTGTCAGCACGGAAGACGCCGGCCAGGAAATTAAAGCGAGATTCCCCCTCAAAGAAGCCAGGGTGGAAGTGGCCGAGGTGCCGGGGAAGCCCGGTGTCTATAAGGCGGTCGCATTCCTCAAGCCACACTTCCAGCTGGACGAGCTTACTGTGTCGTTAAGATTGGTGGCCGAGCTGCCGCCACCAGCGAAAGGATAAACAAAGCGGGAGGCTCTGCCTCGAAGGAAGTGGAATCGAGGTTTGGACTTGTGGGGAAACCAGTTTGTCCTCGGTGTACTCGATATAATGCAGGATGGGATTGTAAGTAAATTCCAGGGCGTGTGCAGAGTAGAATCAGCGGCATCGATCGTCGTCTAGAATTCTGTCTTCCTAAGGGTCTGCCTCACTGATTCAGGCATCGGAGCTTGAATCATCATTTCTTAGGTCAATTTTGCAAGTGTCTCACTGCAGTGCGTATCCGATTTGTATTGTGCGGTTATCTCTTTAGATAAATCGCGAGGTAAGCACGAGGAATTTTCTACGAGAACCAGTAACAGTGCGAACCGGTGATTCATTATGTTTTCAATAACTTTACTCGCGAGATTCTCAGAATGGACAGGCTGATTCGGTGGGCATGTGCTTTGCGTTAGGAGCCTAAGTAAGGAGACAGCCAAAGGAACAGAAAGCAAGGCACAAAGTACCATCATCCACAATCACAAGGAGGGAGGTCATCATGGCGGAGATGAGACAGGAGAACGCGTTTCTCAAATTGGGCGATATCAAGGGGAAAGCGACGACCGACAAGTACAAGGATCAGATCGTCTTCCAATCTATGTCCTACGGTGTGAATCAGGGCGGTGAATGGGAAGAAGACAATCGGCTGTCCGGCAATATCACCACCTTTGCCGACCTCGTGATTGTAAAGGAAATGGATGCAGCGAGCCCCTCCCTCGCCAAGGCCTGCGCGACGAAAGAGCAAATCGCCAAAGCGGAGATTTCGCTGGTATCAGGCAAAGACGTGTATTGCAAGGTCTCCCTGGATGACGTCATCGTCAGCAACGTGTCGGTGGGATTTCACAGCGGCGAAACAAGGCCGACCGAAACGATCTCCCTTCGTTACCGAGCGGCGATGTGGGAATGGGGTACGTCGAAAGCCGGATATGACCTGCGCAAGGGTGTGAAGAAGTAAATATCCCATGACTCGAGCCCTCCCGTTGCCTGGCACACTTCAAGCCGCGGGAGGGGTATCAACCCACAGTGATTTTGTGAGTAGTTTGCTGGAATTGATCCGGGGCAAGCCTAAAACCTAGTAAAGGGCGTGTCATAAACGGAGTATTTATGTCTGCCACTGAGACCATCATCGGGTTTGCTGTCAAACAGGTCCTTGACAAAACTGTCGGTGGGCCCATGCCGGTTATTACTGCATATCACAAAGCACACTTTATTCTGCTGACAAGAGCTTTGACCGAAAGTAACAGGGATAGCAAACTGCAGGATACTCTGAGAGAAGTGGACAAGAATCTTCAGGCCTATACTAGGAAGGGCCGAGAGCTCCTGGCTCTTATCCCGAATAATCCCCAACCTCCAAGCAGTGATCTGAGTTTCCTCCTGGATCAGGCGAAGGCGGCCAATCTCACAAAACAAATTGGGGATTATATAAGGGGAGTCAAGTGTGTGATTGACGCCCTGGAGACTTATCTAAGGGGGGCGCAAGAGATTGCGAAGGAAACTGAGGCGAATCTGAAGCAAATCGAGGCGAAGCTGAACATGAATGATACAAAGGTCGTCGGCATGCGCGCCATGAGCAATCATTACCGAACGTTGGAGGTTTTCACGATTCGTGAGGATATTCCGAAATTGCGAGGCGTCATGGCCCCTGTCGAAAGCTTATTGCGAACATACAAGATTGCATACGGCCAACAGGTCTAGCAGGCTAACGACGTTGATTCTTCTCGCATGTGCAAATCGAAATTTGGACCACCGACTTGTCCTTGATGAAAGCACCTCCGCGTGGCAAAAGTTTTTTCTGAGCATTTCCTCACTGTGTCCCTTCTCGATCGCCTGCTCGATGACGATCCTCGGGCGGGAGATCCTTATTTGGATACGCTCGATCTCAAAGAACCGGCGAAGCTTTCGGCGCGATTGAGGGTTCCACAGGACTCTGTGACTCGGTTCATGAGGGACCAGCTGACGCCGGAAGAGCGCGCGCTCCTGGATCAGGAAGACCCGAAACCGGCTGTGAATGATCTTCTGCCGGCCCTGACCGAGGGTCTCAATCGCGTCATTAGAGGACCGCTCCTCTACGAGCGGAAGAGATTCGAAGGGGTCAAGCTGTCCCCTGATACGGTTCGGCTCATGGAAGACAGCCGGAAAACATCCCATGTGGCGCTGCTGAATCGTCTGTTGCTCGATGAGGTCTTTGCCGACGAACTCCACAAGATGCGGAAGCCTATGGCCTCCTCAGCAAATGCTCGCGAGCTGAAAAGATCGGTGTCCCGAGATATTGAGGCCTTGCTGAACACCAGGCGGGAACTCCTGGATGGCGCGCCTCCGGAGTACAAAGAAGTGAATAATTCTCT